>JAGXGX010000082.1 GCA_024636515.1 Roseovarius sp. | reverse complement strand
GACAGCGTGCATCCCGTGCCGTGGGTGCGCAGCGTATCAATACGCGCGCCATGCAGCCACTCGCGACCATCTTGCCAAATTAACAGATCGGGGCTGGCGTCGCCGCCCAGATGCCCGCCCTTCAGCAGCACCGCCTGAGCGCCGAGCCCCAAGAGCAGGTCCGCCTGTTCGATCATTTCATCCACATCACGCGCCTCGGCGCAGCCCAGCAGATCAGCCGCCTCCGGCAGGTTCGGTGTGATCAATGTCGCTACCGGCAGCAACAAACGGTGCAGCGCATCGACCGCATCGCTTGCCAATAAGCGATCACCGCCCTTTGCCACCATGACCGGGTCCAGCACAATGGGCGCATCCAGTCCGGCCAGTGCATCCGCCACCGCGCCGACGATTGCGGCATTTCCCAGCATCCCGATCTTGACCGCGTCGATGCGAATATCCTCTCGGATGGCCGCGATCTGGTCTGCGATGATGCCCGTATCCAATAGCTGCGCGGCCTGCACGCCGCGCGTGTTTTGCGCGGTCAGCGCCGTGATTGCGGCCATGGCATAGCCGCCATTGGCCGATATGGATTTTATGTCGGCCTGTATGCCAGCACCACCCGACGGGTCAGAGCCTGCAATGGACAATATGTTGGGGATCATGTTGCCTCCCATTCTGCGATCAGGTCGCGCGCGGCGCGCACCATATCCGCCTCCCGAGATATCGCCGAAACGACGGCGATACCAGCCGCACCAATCCCCCGGATCGCCGCCGCATCGCCGGATTTTATCCCGCCGATGGCAACGCAAGGAAGCGCGGTGGCCGCGATGATCCGGGCCATGCCGTCCAAGCCGAAAGGCTCTGCCGCATCCGGCTTGGTCGCTGTGGCGCGCAGAGGGCCGACACCAAGATAATCGACACTATCGGGCGGTATAGAGCCGATTTGCGCCAGCGTTTCCACCGACAACCCTAGGATCATATCAGGCCCGATTCGGCGGCGAATGGCGGCGATGTCGCCGTCGCCCTGCCCCACATGCAGACCGTCTGCCTCGATCTCTATTGCCACGTCGACGCGGTCATTGACGATCAGTGCCGCACCCGCCGCGCGAGTGATGCACAGCAGGGCGGCTGCCAGCTTCGCAAACTCCGCATCACTGGCATGTTTGTCGCGGAGTTGAATGATGCCCACACCTGCCGTCACAGCGGCGCGGACCTGATCCGGCACAGTCGCGGGCGCGCCTGCGTCAGTCACGAAATAGACCGGGCCTAGTTGCCTTCCATCCAGCCTCATACAACCTCGATCCGTGCGCGGGCGGTCACTTCCTCAGGCTCAAGATTAAAAAGCGCGTCGATAAATGCGACCTGAAAGCTAGCCGGACCAGCAGCGACCTTGCCTGCCACTTCGCCCGCAACGGCATAGTAGGCCAGCGCGGCGACAGTCGCAGGCAATGCAGGCTGTTCCACCGCGAAGGCGGCAACGATCCCGGTTAGCGAACAGCCTAAAACCGTGATTCGCGGCATCAGCGCATGACCGCCCGCGACGCGGTAGGCGGCCCGCCCATCGGTGATAAAATCCCGTTCGCCCGTTACAGCCACGACGCCGCCGGTCTGCCCGGCCAGTGCGCGTGCCGCAGCCTCGGCGTCGCTGACCGCATCTGCGGTATCCGCGCCCTTGCCTGCCGCCTCAAACCCCGCAAGCGCGATGATCTCAGAGGCGTTTCCACGGATGATTGTCGGCTGCAACGCCAGCAGCCGCGCGCCAGCATCGCGGCGCAGCGCGGTCGCGCCGACGGCAACGGGGTCCAGCACCCATGGCTTGCCTGCCGCGTTCATGGCGCGCGCGGCGCCCTCCATCGACACCACCCATTCAGGGTCGAGCGTGCCGATATTGACGCTGAGCGCGCTGGCCAACCCGGCGAACTCTGCCGCCTCCTGCTGGGCATGGGCCATCGCGGGGCTGGCGCCTGCGGCCAGCATGATGTTGGCCATGACGTTCATCGCGACGTAATTTGTGATGTTTTGCACCAGCGGTGCACGGGCGCGCATATGCGCCAGATACTGCCCTGCGTCGTTCATTTTAGCTCCCCTAGGCAGGCAGGGAACGTGCCGCATATCAGACCTTAGACGGGGCCGATCTACGCGCAACTTCCTCCGCCGGCATGATCCGGTTCAGGTTCGAAGGGTGCATCTCAGCCCACCATACGGCGGGCGCCCCTGTTACAAAGGCAAGGATGCGCAGCGTCGCACGCGGCGTCAAGGGTCAGAAGTCTATCGCAATGCCCTTCTTCTCCCAATCGCCGTAGCGCACGGCCTCAAGCCCCTCCTTGCGCCCGCCCAGCTCGGTTGGCAGGTCGGTCGCGCCGGCCTTCAATCGGCGCTCTTCTGCCTCGGCCAGCGCGCGCTGCGCGGCGGGTGGCAAATCGGAGGGCAGCTTTGCAATCGTATTGGGGCGGTCTGTCATGGCATGGGTTCCTTTGAGCGCATACCCTTGATATACGCCGCAATCGCCAATCAGCAAGGATTTGACATGCCCACGCCATCGCCGCGCGCCGCCGCCGCCCATCTGCTGGACCAGATACTGGGCGAGCATCGCCAAATGTCAGAACTTCTTGCGACTGGCGCACTTGATCGGCTGGACCCGCCGAACCGTGCCCGCGCCCAGCGCCTCGCCATGCAAACCCTCAAGGGTATGGAGCGGGCGGATACGCTGCTAGCCAAGCATCTGCGCAAACCGCCCCCCCTGCCAGTGATGAATATCCTGCGGCTTGGCACGACCGAGCTGTGCCATGGCGGCGACGCGCATGGCGTCGTCAACGAGTGTGTCGGCCTAATCGCCGGGAACGCGCGCTTTGCCCGGCTTAAGGGGCTGGTCAACGCCGTGCTGCGCAAAGTCGCGGCAGATGGCCCTGCAGAGTGGGCCAGCCTTCGCGTGCCGCACCTGCCCGACTGGCTGCGCAGCCCCCTGACGGAGGCGTATGACGCCGCGGCTGTCACAGGCTTTGAGGCCGCGCATTTCGCAGGCGCGCCGCTGGATTTGACGCCCAAGGGCGACGCAAGCGAACTGGCACAGGCGGTGGGCGGCACGGCTTTGCCTACTGGATCGGTCCGACTACAAGACGCCGGCCAGATCAGCGCGCTGCCCGGCTATGAGGCCGGCGACTGGTGGGTGCAGGACGCCGCTGCTGCGGTACCCGCACGCGTTTTGGCCGCCCATCCGGGCGAGGCTGTGCTGGACATGTGCGCCGCACCGGGCGGCAAAACGCTACAACTGGCTGCTACAGGCGCAGACGTGACAGCGCTGGACATATCAGACGCCCGCATGGCGCGGGTCCGTGAAAACTTGTCGCGCACGGGGCTGAACGCCAATCTCGTCACTGGCGACGCGCTGACCCACGAGGGCAGCTATGACGCGATTCTGCTCGACGCGCCCTGCTCGGCCACCGGCACGATCCGGCGGCATCCTGACCTGCCTTACGCGCGCGACGGGTCCGAAATCGGCGATCTGATCGCGCTTCAGGCCGCGATGCTGGACCGCGCGCTGGGCTTGCTTAAGCCGGGCGGCAGGCTGGTCTATTGCACCTGCTCGCTGCTGCCGGACGAGGGCGAATGCCAGATCGACGAGGCGCTGCTGCGCCATTCCTCGCTATCGGTCGACCGTGCTGCGCTCGATCTGCCCGGCATAGACCCCGCTTGGATCACCGAGGAGGGCGGGCTGCGCCTGCGTCCCGACTACTGGGGCGAGCTGGGCGGCATGGATGGCTTCTACATCGCGCTGCTGCGCACCTGATCCGATTTTAGCAATCGCTCTGTGCAATCCTTCGGTGACTTGAGCGTTGCTGCGCGATATGCTCCGTGCAATGCGGCGCCACCAAGAGCGCCCGGAGACGAGGCGCATGGCACCAGAAGGCACGATCCGCGCGAAATGGACGAGGCTGCAAAACCGCATCGCGGCGCGGCGCGCCTCAAGGGCGCGGCCTGCGACCGCATTCATATCCGCGCCCGAGCCGCGCACGATCGGCAGCTTTGCCCGCGGTCGGCAGTTGTCGGCAGGCAATTTCATGTTTGCAGGCAATCTGGTGCATCGCCCCGATACGGCGCCGTGGGATCTGGACGCGCCCAGCGCCGCCTTTGCCGCTGAGGCACACGGATTTGGCTGGCTGGATGATCTGGCCGCCGCCGGAGACGCACCCGCGAGGGTCTGCGCACAGGACTGGACGCAAAGCTGGATCGAACGGCACGGCAAAGGGCGCGGCCCCGGCTGGTCGCCGGACCTGACCGGACGGCGCGTGATCCGCTGGATCAATCACGCGCTTTTTTTGTTGGCTGGGCAGGAAAAGGCAGCGACGGACGCCTTCTATCGCTCGCTGGCGCAGCAAACGCTGTTTCTGGGCAAACGCTGGCACGCGACCGGGCCGGGCCTACCGCGCTTTGAGGCGCTGACAGGGCTTATCTACGCCGGACTCGCGCTGGAAGGGATGGACAGCTACACCGCCCCCGCCGCCCGCGCACTGGGCCGCGAATGCGACGCACATATTGGCGAGGCCGGCCACTTGCCGACCCGCAATCCCGAGGAATTGCTGGACGTTTTCACCCTGCTCACGTGGGCTGCGGCCGCACTGGACGAGGCTGGCATGGCCGTGCCCTCGCTGACCTCCGCGACGGCCCGCATCGCGCCCACCTTGCGCACGCTGCGTCATTCTGACGGCGGGCTGGCGCGGTTTCATGGCGGCGGGCGCGGTCTAGAAGGGCGGCTGGACACCGCGCTTGCGGCCAGCGGCACCAAAGGACGCCGCAAGGACGGGCTGGCCATGGGCTATGCCCGCCTCAGCGCCGGGCGAACCTCCGTGATCATTGACGCAGCGCCGCCGCCTGCGGGCGCGGCTTCGGCGGGCGCGCATGCCTCTACCATGGCGTTTGAGCTGACGTCGGGCCGCCGCCCCGTGATTGTCAACTGCGGCTCTGGCGCCAGCTTTGGCGCGGACTGGCGGCGGGCGGGACGCGCAACGCCGTCACATTCGACTCTCGTCGTCGGGGGCGAATCAAGCGCCCGTTTGGGCAACCCCGGTGCTGAGGCCGAGTGGTTGACGCAAGCCCCGCGCGACGTGCCTGTTCAGATGAGCCATGCGTCCGATGGAGTGCGTTTCGAGGGTGGGCATGACGGCTATGTGCCCAGCTTTGGCCTGACCCACGCGCGCACCATCGAGATGACCTTCGATGGACGCGGCGTTGCAGGCGAGGACATGTTGCTGGCCCTGAGCGATCCAGACAAGCGCCGCTTTGACAAGGCGATGGACGCAAACCGCATGCAGGGCGTGCCCTACCAAATCCATTTCCACCTGCATCCCGAGGTCGATGCGAATATCGACATGGGCGGCGCGGCTGTATCGCTTGCGCTTCGGAGTGGTGAAATCTGGGTATTTCGCACCGATGCGCGCGCACGCATCACGCTGGAGCCGTCGGTTTATCTAGAAAAATCACGCCTTAGCCCCCGTGCGGCCAAACAGATAGTTTTATCCGGGCGCGCGCTAGAGTATGCGGGCCGCATCAGATGGTCGCTGGCCAAGGCACAAGATACCCCGATCAGCATCCGTGATCTGGCGCAGGATGCGCTGTATCCCGCCCCGGACGGCGACCAAGACGACCATTGACACGCCAAAACGCAGGATCACCACATGACCGATATCGCCCCTATCCGCCGCGCCCTTCTGTCCGTATCGGACAAAACCGGGCTGATCGATCTGGGCCGCGCGCTGGCCTCTCAGGGCGTCGAACTTCTTAGCACCGGGGGCAGCGCAAAGGCACTGCGCGAGGCGGGCCTGGAGGTGCGCGATGTCGCTGAGGTAACAGGCTTTCCTGAAATGATGGATGGCCGGGTCAAGACGCTGCATCCCGCCGTCCACGGCGGCCTGCTGGCGCTGAGGGATAATGACGATCACGTCAAAGCGATGGAGCAGCATGGCATCGGCGCGATCGATCTGCTGGTCGTGAACCTCTATCCATTCGAGAGCACGGTGGCCGCCGGCGCAGACTATGACACCTGCATCGAGAATATCGACATCGGCGGGCCCGCGATGATCCGCGCAGCGGCCAAGAACCACGGGTTTGTGAATGTCGTCGTCGATGTCGAGGATTACGCCCCACTGCTGGCCGAGATGAAGGCAAACGATGGCGGCACCGCACTGGCCTTTCGCAAAAAATTGGCGATGACCGCCTATTCGCGCACCGCCGCCTACGATTCGGCCGTATCCACTTGGATGGCCGCGCAACAGGGCGACAAATCCCCCCGCCGCCGCACAGTCGCGGGCACGCTGGCGCAAGAGCTGCGTTATGGCGAAAACCCACATCAATCGGCCAGCTTTTACCTTGACGGTAGCGCCCGCCCCGGCGTGGCGACCGCCCGCCAGCTTCAGGGCAAGGCGCTGAGCTACAACAACATCAACGACACGGATGCCGCGTTCGAGTTGGCAAGCGAATTTGCCAGCGCTGATGGACCCGCCTGCGCGATCATCAAGCACGCAAACCCCTGTGGTGTGGCGCGCGCCGCAACTCTACAGGAGGCCTATATCCGCGCATTTGACTGCGACCGCACCTCGGCCTTTGGCGGGATAATTGCGTTGAACCACCCGCTGGACGGCGCCACCGCCGAAGAGATCGCGCAGATATTCACCGAGGTCGTCATCGCCCCCGGCGCGGACGACGATGCGCGCAAGATCTTTGAGGCGAAAAAGAACCTGCGCCTACTAATCACGGACGGCATGGCTGATCCACGCGCCGCAGCGCAGACGATCCGGCAGGTGTCTGGCGGCTATCTGATGCAGGACAAGGATAACGGGCATCTGGCCGCCGAGGACTTGAAGGTCGTGACCAAGCGGCAGCCAACCGATGCTGAAATGACCGACATGCTATTTGCCTGGAGGGTCGCCAAGCACGTCAAATCCAACGCCATCGTCTATGTGAAAGCCGGCGCTACGGTCGGCGTTGGCGCTGGCCAAATGAGCCGGGTCGACAGCTGCCGCATCGCCGCACGCAAATCGAAAGATATGGCCGACGCTCTGGGTCTGGAGGCGCCGCTCACCCAAGGCAGCGTCGTCGCCTCAGACGCGTTCTTTCCCTTTGCCGATGGCTTGCTAGCGGCGGCAGAGGCGGGCGCGACCGCTGTGATCCACCCGGGCGGGTCCATGCGCGACGACGAAGTGATTGCCGCCGCCAATGATGCCGGTCTCGCCATGGTCCTCACAGGCATGCGCCACTTCCGTCACTGACGCTGCCGTGCCTGAGGAGGGACACTGATGAAAACCGTATTCTGGACGGCCTTCTGGGTCTTTTTGATTGATCAGGCCAGCAAATATCTGGTCGTGCACTGGATGGACCTGCGCAATCTGGGCACGATCGAGGTTGCGCCGCCGCTGCTAACGCTGCGGATGGCGTGGAATTACGGTATTAATTTTGGCCTATTGGCGGGGGATTCACCCCTAACGCGATGGATTTTGATCGCCGTTGCTCTGGTCATTTCGGGCGTCGTCCTGTGGTGGGTCCATCACGAGGCGGGCGGAAAATGGCTAAAGATTGCCGCCGGGCTGCTGGTGGGCGGGGCTCTGGGCAACGTAATTGACCGCATGCTGTACGGCGCAGTTGCCGACTTTATAAACATGTCCTGCTGCGGGTTTGATAATCCCTATGCATTCAACGTCGCCGATATATCGATCTTTGTCGGCGCGGTCGGCATGGTCATCCTCAGCCCCAGCAAAAAGCCTGCGTGACCTTCCCGCGCGATTGCGATAAACAGCCCACGACACTTTGTAAAAAAAGGGCAGACCCCATGCGCCGCCGCATCCTGATACTTTCCCTGATGGTACTGGCCGTCGCTGCCTGCGGGCGGGGCGATGGCGTGCTGAGCCGCATCAAGAATGATGGTAACGGCCCGGATGAATTCACCGTCCTGCCCACGGCCCCGTTGCAGACGCCACAGACCTATAATTCGCTACCCACGCCCACGCCCGGTGGCGCCAATTTGGTCGATCCAAATCCGCGGGCCGAGGGTGTTGCGGCGATGGGCGGCAATCCAGCGGCAACCGTGCCGGGCGCTATCGGCGCTGGCGACGGCGGCCTTGTGAACCACACCCGCCGCTTTGGCGTGACACCCGGCGTCCGGCAGGAACTGGCGGTCGAAGATGCACAGACGCGCCGCCGCCATGGCCGCGTGAACATCTTCAACATCGGGCCAAACGACGACTATACCGACGCCTACAAGAAACAATGGCTCGACAGTCAGGCCGAGCAAAGCCGGATGACGCGCAGCGGCGTGGTCACGCCCTCGGCCCCGCCGCCCGAATAGGCGCTCTGTCATATTCCACGCAGTTGCGCCCCGGCCCGCATGGTCCGGGGCGCAGTCATTTCATGATGTTCGCCGCTCCGGTCACGGATCTGGCATCGCGGGTTGCACTAGACCCCGCGCACCGTATCTAACAAGTGCCACCTGCCCGACGCAGGACCGCACCAACCCGGAGTTTGCATATGCGCGCCCTTTCGATCGCTCTCATGTCCTTTCTGCCCATGATAGCCACCGCGCAGGATAGCGGCACGGATCAGGTAAGCAGCTATACGTTGGAAAACGGCCTGCAACTGGTCGTGATCGAGGATCACCGCGCTCCGGTCGTCACGCACATGGTCTGGTATCGCGCCGGATCGGCGGACGAGCCTCCGGGCAGCTCGGGAGTCGCTCACTTCCTTGAACATCTGCTGTTCAAGGGCACCGATACCCTCGCCCCCGGTGAATTTTCGGCCACCGTGGCCAAGCAGGGCGGAAACGACAATGCTTTTACCAGCTATGACTACACCGCCTACTATCAGCGCATCGCAGCCGACCGGCTGGAGCTGATGATGCGCATGGACTCCGACCGTATGGTCAACCTGAAGCTGGACGAGCAGGACGTCGCGACCGAACGCGAGGTCATTATCGAAGAGCGCAACATGCGCGTCGAAAATGATGCCGGCGCGCTTTTTCGCGAACAACTCAGCGCAGCGCAATTCCTGAACCACCGCTACGGCACCCCCGTCATCGGCTGGAAGAATGAGATGCCGCTGCTGACGCTGGACGATGCCAAGAGTTTCTACAGCACATATTACGCCCCCAATGACGCCATCGTCGTGGTCGCAGGCGATGTAGTGCCCGAAGACGTGCTGGCGCTGGCCCAAAAATATTACGGCGTAATCCCCGCAAATCTTGATCTGCCCGAGCGCAGCCGCCCGCAAGAGCCGCGCCAGATGGCCGCACGTCGGATCGCGATGGAGGATCCGCGCGTATCGCAGCCTTATCTTATACGCTCCTACCTTGCGCCCGAGCGGGACAGCGGCGATCAGGCCCGCGCCGCAGCGTTGACCGTTCTGGCCGAAATACTCGGCGGCGGCACTACTTCTCTGATGGCTGAAAAGCTGCAATTTGACGCACAGATCGCGGTGCAATCGTCTGTCTGGTACGACGGCATGTCGCTGGATGATACCACGCTCAAGCTGGCGGTGGTGCCCGTCCCCGGCGTTTCCTTGCCCGAGGCTGAGGCGGCGATGGACGCGGTCCTTCAAGGCTTCATGCAGAACGGCGTCGATGCGGCACAGCTGGAGCGGATCAAGATGCAGGTTCGCGCCGCACAGGTCTATGCCCGCGACGACGTAAACGGCCTCGCCAACCAATACGGCGCCGCCCTCGCGTCCGGCCTAACGATTCAGGACGTGCAGGACTGGCCTGCCTTCCTGTCAGCTGTAACGGCCGAGGATGTGATGCAGGCCGCGCGCGATGTGTTCCAGCTAAAAAATTCGGTGACTGGTTATCTGACCGCGCCTGACACTGCACCAAATACCACGCCAGACGCGCCCGAGATGGAGATTGTTCAATGAGCCGCCCCCTGCTGACCCGATTGCTGCTGCCTGCGCTGCTCGCCTGCACATTCGCCTTACCTGCCCGCGCCGAGATTGAGGTGCAGGATCTGACCGCCCCCGGCCAGCCGGGCCTGTGGCTGGTCGAGAGCCACGAGATCCCCTTTGTCGCGCTAGAGCTGCGCTTTCGCGGCGGCGCGTCGCTGGACGTTCCCGGCAAACGCGGCGCGACCAATCTGATGACAGGTCTTTTGGAGGAGGGCGCCGGCGACATGGACAGCCGCGACTTCGCCCGGCAGGCCGAGGCGCTGGCAGCCTCCTTCTCGTATCGTGCCGGTGATGACACGATCTCGGTCTCCGCGCGCTTTCTCAGTGAAAACCGGGATGAGGCGGTCGATCTACTTCGCCAGAGCCTTACGGACCCCGTGTTCAACCAGAAATCCATCGACCGCGTGAAGGGCCAGATCGCGTCCATCATCCGCTCGGACGAAACGGATCCCGGCGCCATAGCCTCGCGCGCGTTCGGCGCGCAAACCTATGGTGATCACCCCTACGCCACGTCCATCAATGGCACGTTGGACAGCATCGCGGGCATCACTCGCGACGACCTGATCGCGGCACATAAGGCTGCGCTGGTGCAGGACCGTCTCTATATCGCAGCGGTCGGCGACATCACTGCCGATGAGCTGACCACGCTCGTCGCTGATCTTACGGCGGGGCTGCCCACGGCATCGGACATCGCCCTGCCGGGTGACGCGGCGCTGAACCTGCCCGGCGGTACCCTCGTTGTCGACTACGACACACCCCAGTCCGTCGTCACCTTTGCACAGCCCGGTATTGACCGCGACGATCCCGACTTCTTCGCCGCCTATTTGCTTAACCAGATCCTCGGCGGTGGCGGCTTCGAAAGCCGCCTGATGCAAGAGGTCCGCGAAAAGCGCGGCCTGACTTACGGCGTATACTCCTACCTTGTTGATAAGGACGGCGCGCAGCTATGGATGGGGCAGGTCGCCTCGGCCAATGACCGCGTGGCCCAAGCCATCGACGTGATCAAGGAAGAGTGGACCAAAATGCGTGACACCGGCGTCACCCAGACAGAGCTGGACGATGCCAAGACCTACATGACCGGCGCCTATCCTCTGCGTTTCGACGGCAACGCGCCGATCGCCAATATCGCCGTGGAAATGCAAATGGAGGGGCTACCGCCCGAATATATCGCCACGCGCAATGACCTCGTCGAGGCTGTGACGCTGGAGCAGATAAACCGCGTCGCGCGGGACTTGCTGGACCCTGCCAAGCTCAGCTTTGTCGTCGCTGGCAAACCCGAGGGAATCGGCGGATAGATCGCCGCCCTCGCGGTTTTTTCTTGGTCTAAATACCTCTGCGCGCCGCCAGCGGGCGCGCCTAAACGCCTAAGTAGCGCGAAATCAGCGCCCGGTCGCCGCGTAAGGCGTCTACCGGTACCACCTCGCCGCGCTGTCCGTTTTCGATGAATGCGACGCGGTCAGCAATGGCCAGCACTGCATCAATGCGCTGCTCGACCAGCAGGATAGCGACGCCTTGCGCGCGCATTTGCACCACCACGTCGCGGATCGCGCCCACCATTGAGGGCTGGAGCCCCTCCATCGGCTCGTCCAGTAGCAGCGCTTTGGGTTGCAAGCATAGCGCACGCGCGGTCGCCAGCATCTGTTGCTCCCCTCCCGACAGGGTCTGCGCAGGCTGGCGGTATCGCTCGCGCAGACGAGGAAAGAGGTCGAGCACCTCCTCCAGCACGCCCGGCGGGCTGCGCCGCGCGCGCATTCCAATTTCAAGGTTCTGTGCGACGGACAGACCAGCAAACAGGCGCCTTCCCTGCGGCACATACCCGATCCCGGCGCGCGGCACTTGATATGCAGGCAGCGCGCTAACGTCCGATCCGTCCAGCAACACGTGGCCCGACATCAGCGGTATCAGTCCCATAATACTGCGCATCGCCGTCGTCTTGCCCGCGCCGTTGCGGCCCATGAGGCAGACGATCTCGCCCGCCGCTACGTCCAGCGATACCTCGCGCAGTACCTGCGCTGCGCCATATCCGGCACTGATGCTCTCCAACTTCAGCATCATGCGACCCCCAGATACGCGGCCTGCACGCCTGCATCGGCGCGCACCTCGTCCGGTGTGCCCTCAAACAGCAGCTCGCCTGCATCCAGTACCGTCACGCGGTCCGCGAGGGCCATCACCACATCCATGTTGTGCTCGATCAGCAGGACGGTCATGTCGGTCGGCAACCCCTGGATAAGGCTAAGAAACCGCACGACCTCGGCCTCCGACAGTCCTTGCGTCGGCTCATCCAAGATCAGCAGACGCGGTTTTTGCACCAGCCCCATCGCGATCTCCAGCAGGCGCTGATGGCCGTAGCTCAGATCGCCCGCATTCGCGGCGTCGTGCCCGTCCAGACCAACCTGCGCCAGCGCCGCATCGACGGCGGCCGGCACCTGCGCCCCTGCCATGTGCGGCCGCGCCGCCAGCGCGACATTCTCGGCCAGCGGCAGCCCAGCGTAGATCGACGTGATCTGAAACGTGTACGCCATGCCCAGCCGGGTGCGCCGATGCGCCGCCAGCCCAGTAATGTCGCGGCCTGCAAATATCACCTGCCCGGCGGTAGGCGCGATCCGCCCGCAGATCATGCCCACCAGCGTCGTCTTCCCCGCGCCATTTGGGCCAATCAACCCGCGCACCTCTCCCACTTCAATATCGAGGCTGACAACATCCACGGCCCGGACGCCGTCATACGTCTTGGTCAGGCCGCGCACACTGAGCAGGCTCATGGCAGCCACTCCCAGATGCGGCGTCGCACCTCGCCCAGTATCCCCTGCGGCGCGAAAAGCGTCAACAGCACCAATGCGACACCCGCGATCAGCATATAGGCGGTCGTGAAGCCCGAGCTGAGATCGATGAGGTAGAACATAAAGAGCGATCCGACGAACGGCCCCAGCACCGTGCCCGCGCCCCCCAATAGCACCCATAGCAGCGGCAGGATCGAGTATTCGACCCCCGCAAAGCTGGCACCAGCGTAGCCGAATAGCAGGCCATAGGCCGCCCCCGCCGCGCCGGATATTGCGCCGGATATCGTCACTGCCGCCAGCTTGGTCCGGAACGTGTCATAGCCCAGCATCCGCGTGCGCGCCTCGTTCTCGCGGATTGCCACCAGCGTTCGCCCGAATGGCGCGCGCACCAGCGCGAGGCAAGCGATCATCGCGGCGGCGAATAGCGCCAACGCTGCTAAATAGCGATTGCCCTCATCGCTCAGGTCGATGCCCCATAGCACGCGGGCGCCGCGCGCGATAACGAACCCCTCATCCCCGCGCGTCCACTCGCCGAAATAAAGCACGGTCAGGTATCCCGCCTGTGCAAACATCAGCGTGACGATCATAAATGCCACGCCGCGCGTGCGCAGCGCCAGTACGCCCGACCCAGCCGCCACCACAGCCGCCGACAGCACCCCAATCAGCAACGCAGGTCCGGCAGAATAGCCCAGATGCTGCACGCTCAGCCCCATGCCATACATACCAGCAGCAAAAAACAGAGCATGGCCCAAGCTTAGAAGCCCGGTGTACCCGAAGACGATATTGTACCCCATCGCGTAGGTCGCCAGCACCATGATGCGTGCCAGATTGCCGTGATGATACGCGGGCAACAAAAAGTGACCGGCTAAAAGCAGCGCCAATAGCCCCCCATGCAGGGCAAAAACGCGGGCGCGGGCGCTCATGCTGCCCGCGTGCCAAATAGGCCTTGAGGGCGGAACACAAGCACCAGCGCCACCAGCAGCGTCGCCAGAATCTTGGCCAGCGTAGGTGAGAAAAAGACGGAGATGATGCCATCGCTAAGGCCGATCAGCACGGCGGCGACCACAGTGCCCGGCAAACTGCCAAGACCGCCGATAATAACCACCGTAAAGGCCAGCAGCAACGGATCGGCGCCCATCAGGTAATGCGCCTGCGTGATCGGCACGATCAGCACCGCGGCGAGGGCCGCTAGCGCCGCGCCGATGCCGAACACCATGGCATAGACCCGCTCCACCGGGATGCCAAAGGCCAGCGCCATATCGCGGTCTGCCTGCACCGCGCGCATCACCAACCCGATCCTCGTGCGTGCCATCATCGCCCAAACACCACAAAGAACAGCCGCGCCCGCGCCAATTACCGCCAGCTTGTAACTGGTCGTGCTCAGGCCCCATGGCCAATACATCGCCAGCGCGCCCTCCTTGAATTCAAGCCAAGGCAGCGCGAGGCGCGTGTTGAACGGTGCCTCGACCGGGCGGGCGTCAGGGCCATAGCCCATCAGCGTCAATTGCTGGATGATATAGAGTAGGCCGATGGTCGCCACGATGGTCCGCTCGGGGTCGTAATCGACACGCTTGAGAATAGTCATGTCGGCGGCCACCGCTATGGCCCCTACGATCAGCGGCGCAGCCACGAGTGCCACTCCAAAACCTATGGCAGGCGGCCCGCCCACCATCTGCGTGATGACCCATGCCAGCACCGCGCCCAACATGAAAAACTCGCCATGGGCGATGTTCACCACCCGCATTACACCAAAGACCAACGATAGCCCCACCGCAGTCAGCGCCAGAACCGATGCCATCACAGCACCCTCCAGCACGGCCAGCATCAGGTAAGGGCCAAGCTCCATCTCGTCAGCCGTTCATCTCGGCGCGGTGCGCCTGGACAAGCTCGGCCATGGAATGAAACATAAAATCGTATTGGGGCATATCGCCGGGATTCATCGTCGCGCCGAACCCCTCCTTTCCGTGCCGCCGATAGATCCAGCAATTGGCCAGCCCGTGACGATTGGCTGGGGCGTGGTCGTGAAACATGCTCTCGGCGGTGTGCAGGATTTCGTCCTTGGCCAGTCCCAAGCGCGCCATTTGCTCCAGCATATAGTCGAAATTCCGCGCATCAGGCTTGTAGCTGCCGACATCCTCGGCGACGTAACAGGCCGTAAAGGGACGTCCCAACGTCGCATCGCTATAGGCAAAGCTTGCGTTATCCACGTTCGATAATACGATCAGCTTGAAGTGGTCCTTTAAATACGCCAGCGCCTCGGCACTATCGGGAAAGGCAGGCCAATGCTCGACCGAGCGGCCATAGACTTGGGCCTCCTCCCATGTCGCGGGCAGCGCCCATTCCTCGGCCAGCCGTTTGTAGACGGTCGCCAGAACATCGCTATATTTCTTCCCCGGCGTTACCCGCTGGCAAGTACTCTCATGCAAGGCATGCGCCTCCAGCACCGCGTCGCGGCTTAGGTCCAGCTGATCGGTCAGAGGTGCCAGCCCCGCGATCATGCCCGATTCCCAGTCGATCAACGTGCCATAAACGTCAAAGGTTAGCGCTTTGTAATCGCTTAGCTTCATGCCCAGACCTCTCTCACAGCGGCTGCTGGGTATAATCCACCTCGTCAGGATACAGGGTATCGTCGATGCCTGCCGTATGCACCCGCACGAGGCGCCCGCTCTCTACCCGGCTGATATGCTGTTCGCCAAACACCTGATGCGTCTTGCCGTTAAAGCGCATCGGCCCTTGTGGATAGGCACGGCTGTGCGGCATGTCGCCAATCGCCTCCACCGCCTCTATCAGCGCGGCGCGATCTTGCGGGCCGCGATAGTCTGCCGCCTCCATCCCCTCCTTGATCGCGCTCAGCGTGGTCCAGCAGCCGAACATGTGACCATATGCCGACACGTCGCGCGGATCGTCCAGCGATGCACCCTCATCATTCACGCCAACGGCGGCCCGGTAGAATGCCTTAGCTTCTGTCTGGTCCGGCTGCGCATAGCGGCACATCCCCTCCCAGAAATGCGATCCTTCTAGGAAATCCAGACCGGGGCTGCCGATGTCAATCGCCTCAAGACTGTCAACAAAGCCGAACAACTGCGGCCCCGACCCACCAAAGAATTCGCCCAGCTCCTTGACGAAAGTCAGCACCGATGGCCCGACCAAGACGTGGTAAACTACCTCCGTCTCGCGCGGGATCTTGGGGAAATAGCGCGTAAACGACGTCTCGCTGGGCGGGATGGCGATCTGCGCCAGCACCTCGCCCCCCTGCGCCTCAATCGCTTCGCTAAAGAAATCGCGATGATCATGCCCAAAGGCATAGTCAGGGAAAATCATCGTGACCTTCTTGCCCAGATTTTCGGCCACATAGGGCGCCATGGACAGAACCTGACTCTTCACATCCGTGATGCCGGGCTGCAGCGTGTAGCGGTTCAGCATCCCGCTGGCGACATGATGCCCCTCGGACACCACGAAATAGGGCAACTTCAACTCGCCCGCGCGCGGCGCGGAGCCGATGACGACGTGGCTGAACAGCGTGCCATACGCAATGTCGCACTTATGCTGGTTGGCGAATTTCTCGATCAGTTCCGCCCCACGCTTGGGGTTCGTGCCGTCATCCTCTGGCACCAGCTCAACCATACGGCCATTGATGCCGCCGCCCTCGTTGATGAACTTGGCAGCTGCATTGGCCGTGCGTTCGTACCAGCGGCCATACGCAGCGCCGACACCAGTGCGGTGCACCTGAAATCCAACCTTGATCGGCTCGGCAGTCTGCGCGTGGGTATAACGCGCCCAGAGCGGTAGCGCGGCCGCGCCGCCTGCGATCGTGGTCAGCGCCTTGCGCCGTGTCAGCGTTGTTCCAGTCATAGCCATACCCTTATAACACGCCCGATGCGCCCGGCGCGATCCTGCGAACCTACGCCCCAATTGTCCAGTTCTTTGCGGTCCGCAGACAAGGCCGCACACTGTGCCCGTAGCTTTTCTTGGTAAAAAATACTTAATTCCACCGCGTGCACCCGAGCGCCTACTTAGCAAAGAAGCGGTTGTACAGCCAGTCGGGCCAGACTCGACTGAACCGAAACAGGTAGCTAAAGAGGCGCGGAAAATGACGCACAGTCGCGCCATCGTCGCACATCATCTCGAACATCTCTTGCGCGGCTTCTTCGGGTGTCATCAGGAATGGCATGTTGAAATCGTTCTTTTCCGTCAACCGCGTCTTGATAAAGCCGGGATTGGCTATCTGTACCCGCACCCCGGTCTTGAACAGATCGACCTGAAGGCTCTCGCCCAGCGCCATGACGCCCGCCTTTGACGCGGCATAGCCGATGGCGCCCGGTAGTCCGCGAAAACCCGACAGCGAGCCAGTCAGCACGATGTGACCCGCATTGCGCGCGACCATCTTGGGAACCACTTCGCCCACGGCGCGCAGGGCACCAACGAAGTTGATGTTGCCCATCGCCTCTGCCTGCTCGGCGTTCCAGTCCTGCGCGGCGAAGGGCCAGTATACTCCGGCGGTATAGACCATACCGTCCATTTCGCCCACCTGCTCGGCGGCGCGGCGCACGCTCTCCAGATCGGCGACGTCGACTGTCACCACATGCGCGCGTCCCGGAAGGCTATCCGCCACTGCCTTCAGTTTGTCCTCGCTGCGTGATGATATGATCACCTCGGCGCCTGCTGCGCTCAATTTGCGCGCCAGCGCCTCGCCCAGACCGTCGCTGGCCCCGATCACCCAATAGCGTTTTCCGGTCCATTCGGTCATCGGGCGTCTGTCCTCTTCATCATGGCGACCAGGTCGGCTACCCTTGTAGCGTGTTTACGAAACTAGTGGCGAATGGCGGTGGTTCCGTGCTGGCCAAGCTATGCATCGTCCACAGCGCCAGCAAAACCGCGCTCATGCTGTCGCCTCCTCGGGCAGGTCCACACCGGCCAGTAGGGCAATCGCCACAACCTTCAGCACACAAGGCAACGCGCAATAGAGCAGCGTCAGCAGGCGCAGCGCGTCCTCATTATTCTGAGTGCCCGCCTGAAAACCCCCGGCCTCCAGTGCCGGAAGCAAGGCCACAGCGGCCAGAGCCAGCGTCAGCTTCGACACAAAAGACCACAGGCCGAACCCCTCGCTCGCCCCCGGTGCGATATCGGCCATGCGCCGCGCGAACATGGCAGGTAGCAGCGTCATGTCAGCGCCGACGGCGGCGCCCGAAACGACACAGACGGCGGCGAACGCCCATGTATCGCCCGTGCCCAGCAGCGCCGCGCATCCGAACGCCGCGATGGCCAGCACCATGGCGGCCAGCAGAACGCGCTTGGCGCCCCATCGCTCGGCCGCGCGGCCCCAGAATGGGGTGGCCACCGCCGCAGAAAGGAAAAACAACAGCAGCAGTGGCCCCTCCCATCCCGGCGCGCCCAGACGGCTTTCGACGAAGAATAGAAAGAGCGTCGAGCTGACGGCGACAGGCGCCGCATTGACCAGCGCAATCAACAGCAGACGCCGCGATATGCCGTCGCGCAGGACCGGGCCAAACCCTTCGGACGGGATGGACGCGCCCCCCCACTGGCCCCACATCACAATCAGCGCTGCCGCGCCCAGCACTACAAATGCGAACGCAAACGCGCCGTACCCGCCCAAGAGGATCGGCGCGACGGATGCAGCGCAAATACCCAAAAGCGCGCCAGTCTCCCGCCAGCGGGCCAGCCGCAAATGCCCAGATTGCGCCAACGCGCCGGCGGTCGACACGCCTTGGGCATAGAAACAGATCGTCAGATAGCTAAAGCCGGAAAACACCACAGTCAGCATTAACGCAAACCACCAGATCGGCGCGATGGGCGGCGTCACGGCAAGAAGGCCCACCATCGCCGCCGCCATCGCGGCGCCAGCCCCACCAACCGTCGCTGCCCGCCAACGCTGCGTGCGCGCGGCAAGCCTGCCCAGCAGCGGATCCTGCACCACGTCAATCAGCCGCAGCGCGAACAGAACAGTTCCCAACAGCGCCAGCGATACACCATATTCATCGACGTAGAATTTGGGGGCATGGATGTAGATCGGCAGGCCCGCCGACGCCAGAAACGCCGCAAAGAGCGAATAGGCTGGCAGGCGCGGCGCGGCGCTCACTTTGACACTTCTTGCTCCGGCGGCTCAGGCCGGGGGCGGTATGCGGCGCCCTTCCACCACAGCTTGAGCGCCTGCCAATGGATCAGCGCCAGAACCCGGCGCGAGCCGAATGGCCTGCGCAGCATCGCTGCGATCAACCCCCTGTTGGTCAGCACACGAACCGGCCCGACTAACGTGGCGACGACGCCGCCATCCCCGCCGGTCATGTCAATCCTGATATCGATGCGATCCTCTCTCAGATCAAAGCGGAACTCGTATCCGCCATCGACCTTCTGAAAGGGCGAGACGTGGAAAATCTTGGCCGCCGTCAGAGTGTCACTTGCCTCAATCACCGAACCATCGGCCTTGTGGCATAGATAGCTGTGCCGGTCGCCGAAGGTATTGCTGACCTCAGAAATCGCCTGCCGCAAACCGCCCTCATCGTCACGGCACAGCCAGAACGACACCGGGTTAAACACATGGCCCAGAATACGAGGCTGGGCCAACAGCTCGATCTGCGCGGGCGAGGGCAACTGGTACTGTGCCAGCACCCGCCGCACCCACGCGGCACCGATCCCCTGATGCGGCGCGCCGCCATGATCGACGTCGTGCACGCTGGCTAGACAGCGCCGGTTGCGGCCAAACAGGCCCGGCGCGGCCACCTGCCCTTCGGCGTCCAGCAACACATAATCGATGGAGTATTTGAACGCGTTGCGCACCGCACCTTTGCGCCCATGCCACGTGTGGCCCGCGATATGGCGGACCCGACTCATGCCGCCGCCAACATTCTCCGCGCCGCTAGCGCGTCCGCCACGTCTACCGCGCTGCCAAGGCCATCCTCGTGAAAGCCGTTTTTCATCCATGCACCGCAATACCACGTATTCTGCGCCCCGTTCATCGCGGCGATCTGCCCTTGCGCGGCCAGCGCGGCATGGTCGTAGACGGGATGGCGCAGCGTCACGCGGTCATGGATCAGTTCCTCGCGGATGCGGCGCGTGGTGTTCAGCGTGACGAAATGCGGATCGTCCATCGGGATCGGTTGAAGCTTGTTCATCCAGTAGGTCAGATCAATCCGGCTGTCTTCTTTTGCCCGGTCCTCGGTATAATTCCAAGACGACCAGACGGCGCGGCGGCGCGGCATGACGGAAGCGTCCGAATGCAGCAAGATGTCATTCGGCTGGTAAGCAATAGCTCCCAAGTAGCGCCGTTCGTCGGCTGTCGGATCATCCAACAGGCGCAGGCTGTCGTCTGAATGGGTTGCCATGATGACCTCGTCGAATCGCTCCCAATCGCCGTGAGCCTTTATCTGGACGCCGCCGGGCATCCGGCGCACAGACTGAACGGGGCAACCGGCGCGCAGTCGCGCGCCAGCGCGGCGCAGATGCGCCTCCAGCCGGGTGACATACTGCACAGATCCGCCCCGAACTGTGTACCACTGGTGTTGGCCCTCGTAGCCCAATAGCGCGTGGTTCTCAAAGAAGCGCATCATCGCCGCGGCCGGAAAATCCAGTATCTTGTCCGTCGGCGTAGACCAGATCGCGCCTGACAGCGGCAACAGGTAGTACTCGCGAAACCACGCCCCTGTACGAAGATGGAACAGCAAATCGCCGATCGTCATCTCGCTGCCGCGCGCGGCTTGGACGGCGTTGGCGTTAAAGTGAAATATATCGCGGAGCATCCGCAGAAATGCAGGCCGCGCAGCATTGCGCCACTGTGCAAACGCGGCGCGCGCACCAGACAGCCCGTATTCCAGCCGACCACCATCTATGGACGCGCCAAAGCTCATATCACTGGGCACGACAGGCACCTCCAATTCTGCGAACAGATCAGCCAGATGCGGATAATTGGCATAATTGAACACGATAAAGCCGGTATCGACCGGCTGATCGCCCCGCTTTCCGGCCATGATGGTACGCGCATGACCGCCAAGTCGCGGCTCGGCCTCATATACCGTGACGTCGTTATCCGGTGACAAGCGATGGGCGGCGCCCATGCCTGAGATGCCTGCTCCGATGATCGCTATCTTGCGCCTCGGGGCAGGCTGCAATTCAAATGGCATATGTAATTTTGTCCGTTTTGTTCGGGCCGTTAGGAGTAACTACGCCTCCCGCGCCATTTCGGATGCAAATTATCGCCCGTCACATTCGTTTTTCACGCGTCGGTGATCCAGTGCGCGTTGTCCGGCGTATTGGACATATGTTTTGTGCAATTGACACCTCCGGCGATAGATTGGCATCGTTCAGCAACGCGCCTGCGACAATCGTGTCGCGCGCGCGTGCGTTAAAAAGCCAATCGTCAGGACCCCGCCCCGTGCCAACAGACCGGCCAGATCACGACCGGCAAAGCGAGAACAGCCTCTGGATCGCTTGCATAGCGCGGATACGCGACGATGCGGATGAGGCGGCGTTCGCTCAGATTTTCGGCCACTTCGCGCCGCGCGTGAAGGGGTTCTTGATGAAATCGGGCGCCAGCGCAGCATTGGCCGAGGAATGTGCGCAGGACGTGATGGCGACTCTTTGGCAAAAGGCGCATCTATTTGATCCCTCGCGCGCCAGTGCGGCAACGTGGATATTTACGATTGCGCGAAATCGCCGCATCGACGCCCTGCGCAAAGCGCGCCGCCCAGAGCCTGAGGATATAAATTGGGGACCGGGAGAGACCCCCGACCAATCTGATGTGCTGGCACTGGAGCAGGAAAGCGCGCGATTGGCCGAGGCCATTGCTGCCCTACCAGCCAAACAAAAGACCTTAATTGAGGCCGCATATTTCGGCGACCTCAGCCACTCCGAGATCGCTGATAAGACGGGACTTCCTCTTGGCACGATCAAATCTCGCATCCGTCTTGCGCTGGATCGCCTGCGCCACACAATGAATTGAAGTACTTATGACACATCATATTGCACATCACCTGACAGACCCACTGCTGATGGCCTATTCGGCCGGCACGCTGCCTGAGGCATTCAGCCTGACAGTGGCAGCGCACATATCGCTTTGTGACGAGTGCCGCGCGCGGCTGGGTGCATTCGACAGCATCGGCGGCGAAATTTTAGAAAATGGCGACGTATCCCAGATGGCGGGCGGCAGCATGGAGGCAGCGCTGGCGGCGGCGAAATGCGGCGCTGCTGCGCCTGTCCGGCCACCGAGCAAGGCAGGAATTCTGCCTGCCCCCCTGCAGGATTATGTGGGCGGCGATCTGGATGCGGTGGGCTGGCGGCCCGTCGGTATGGGCGTTCGGCAGGCTATCTTGCACACGCAGGGCGGCGCTACCGCGCGTCTGCTGCATATCAAGGCTGGCGCGGCCGTTCCCGATCATGGCCATCGCGGCATCGAACTGACGCTGGTTCTGCAAGGTGCCTTTGCGGATGCCGGAGGACGGTTTGCGCGGGGCGATATCGAGATCGCGGATGAGGATCTGGATCATACGCCTATCGCCGATGCTGGCATAGATTGCATCTGTTTGGCCGCGACCGACGCCCCGCTTAGATTTCGCAGCTGGATACCCCGGCTCGCACAACCGTTCTTGCGGATCTAAACCCGCAGGCGCCCCATGCATCAACCCGTGGCAAACAGTCTCGCGAGAGGTAAATAATCGCTCTAACGCCGCCTAGTCGTCAGACACCCACGTCCGGGCCAAGGCAGGTCAGAGATGCATCGCTACGCTCGACCTCGTAAAGCTCGGTCGTTGACGGATCATTTTCGAACCGCGCGATCAGCCCCGCCGCGCCGCGCCGAAAGCTCCAGCATTGCGGTTCGGGTTCGGTGTCGTAGGTAAAGCAGATGAGGCCGTCCTGCTCGTACCAGCCCCCTCCTGACATTGACCACCCTCAAAGGCCCACCGTACGCGGCGGTTCTTTAAGTACTGCTCAGTGCCATAGGGCGCACCCATACTGCCATAGATGAATGTCTTGCCTTGGGTGTATGCGTCAAATTCGCTGGCCGTCATCATGCTTTGGGCGACGGCGGGCAGCGCGGTGAGGGTCAGCAACAGGGCAAGAATACGCATAGCCTGATCATGCCACGGCACATGCTGCCCGGCCAGCCGTTTTACCTATCCGGCAATGGCGTTGCGCGGGAGGCCGCCCAGCTATCGACCCGGCGGTCCATTACCCTGCGCCAGATCGGCGGCGCCAGCGACAAAGCCGCCATCAGAGGCAGCGAATAGGGCAGGCACGGCATCTCGCCGGGGTTCAACCGCAATGCTGGATAGGCGCGCGACGGAGCGACATGATGATCCGAGTGGCGCGGTGCGTTCAGCGTCATCGCGGACGAGAAACGGTGCGGCGCATTCCAAGAGTGGCGCGGCCCCACAGGCTCCAACTTACCGCTTGGCAACACCTCCCGGCGTAGGCCGTAATGCTGAACGTAGTCGGACATCAGGATTTGCATCTGCGCATAGAGACACATCGCGACGTAGACCAAGACGCCCAGCACCCCGCCCAGTAAAAAGGCCGCCAAAACGCACGCAACGCCGCCCAAGACGTAGAACAGATGGGGGTGGCGCCACATGGGTCGACCAGCCCGGCGCAGCATCGCAGTCTCGGCGTGCAAGCCAGCATAAAAACTGCCGCGCCCTGCCCGCAGGGCAAAGCGGTAAAATCCCTCGCCGCGGCGTGCGGTGCTGGGGTCATCCTCACTGGCGACAAACACATGATGCACTAGCAAATGCGCGCTGGCGTGATGGCCGATCAGCAGGCTCGTGTATATCGCGCGCCCCATGAAACGCAGCGCGCTGAGGCGCTTGTGTATTAGTTCATGCGCGACGGGATGCGCGATCTGGCCAAAGACAAGGCCGGCCGCGATACCAAGACAAACGCGCTGCCACAAGGCTAGGCCTCCGTGCCCCGAAGCAGCCCAGACCGCCGCCATCAGCACCGCGAAATGCAACGTGCCCAGCACCGCCAGCAGGACGGGCGCGGCCGGAAACTCCTCGGCCTCATTTACTTCACCGGGCGCAGCGGCGACCAACCGGTCAAGCGCAAAGATCAAAGCGGTCATGTAAATTAGCGCCGCCGCGGGCCATAGCCCGCCCTGCCCCGCACTAAGCAGGATCATGGCCAGTGGTGCCAGCGTGGCGATTGAGAACAAGATCATCTACCGGCTCCTTTTCGCGCCCTTGCCGCAACTGGTACATGCAGTACATGAACAGAGCGCCGACATCATGGAAAATACTGCGATCGGCCCGGTCCCTTCCATCTGGACGCCAAGGCGACTAGATGGTTGTGGTGAGATAACATGAGGGCACCATGGCCTTTTTCAAGAAACTTAAGGATCGGCTGTTCAATTCGTCTAGCAAGCTGGACGAAGGGCTAGATGCCATCATGCAGGACGGCGGCGACGCAGACGCGCCGCCACAGCTGGATGAAAAGGTTGAGCAGGCTGAGCAGCAAACGCAGCCCAAACCTGCGCCTGCACCTGAAGTCGCGCCAGAACCTATTCCGCAGGAAATCCCACCTCCGATCAGCGAATTGCCCGCAGAGGTCCCTGTCGAGATTCCCACTGCGCCATCGCGTCCCGCGCCCACACCCACACCGCTGGAAATTCCTCTGGACGATCCAGCGCCGCAAGAAACCGCCCCGCGTAGTGGCCTACTTGGCCGCCTACTGGGCCGGGGTGAGCAGGATCGCGCGCCGCGCCGTGTGCTGGACGACGACATGCTGGAGCAGTTGGAGGAGTTGTTGATTACAGCCGATATGGGTGTCGATACAGCCCTGCGCGTGACTGCCAACATGGCCGAGGGCCGCATGGGCAAGCGGCTGTCCGCGACCGAAATCAAGCAGCTTCTGGCAGGCGAAATCGCCCGCATCATGGAGCCTGTTGCACGCCCCATGCCGCTATATCCTCGCAAACCGCAGGTGGTGCTGGTTGTCGGCGTCAACGGCTCGGGCAAGACGACGACCATCGGCAAACTGGCCAGCCAATTCAAGGCGGCGGGCAAGTCTGTGGTTATCGCCGCCGGCGATACATTCCGCGCCGCCGCAGTTGAGCAGTTGCAAATCTGGGGCGACCGCGCCGGCGTACCCGTCCTGACCGCCCCCGAGGGCAGCGATCCGGCAAGCCTCGCGTGGGATGCGATGGCGCAGGCCGAACGGGACGGCACCGACCTGCTGATGATCGACACTGCCGGGCGCTTGCAAAACCGCGCCGACCTGATGGAGGAGCTGGCCAAGATCGTCCGCGTCATCCGCAAGAAGGACCCGACGGCGCCGCATAACACCCTGCTGGTGCTGGACGCCACCACCGGCCAGAACGCCCTGAGCCAGGTCGAGACGTTTCAGAAGCTGGCCGACGTCTCAGGCCTCGTTATGACAAAACTCGATGGAACGGCGCGCGGCGGCGTTCTAGTGGCGCTGGCCGATAAGTTCGGGCTGCCCATCCACGCCATCGGCGTGGGCGAGCAGATTGATGATTTGGCCCCCTTCGATCCCGAGGAGTTTGCGGCGGCCCTGACCGGCCTCGACACGGAGTGAGCGACTGGCTGATATCGCTAGAAGGCACGCCATCCGGCCATCACCTCGCCCTCGCGCTAGCTATCTTTGCAGCGATTCTGCACGCCGTCTTTGGCGCGATCCAAAAGGGGCGGCACGATCCATGGCTGACGCGCGGCGCGGTCGATATCAGCTATGCGGTCATGGCCGCGCCTTTTGCCCTATTGGTCGTGCCGTGGCCCGAGCCGCACATGTGGGCAATCTTTGCAGGCGCCTGGGCGATCCATACTGTCTATAAATTTTTGCAGGCAATGGCCTATTCGCGCGGCGCTTTCACGGTTGTCTACCCCGTGGTGCGTGGCACCGGGCCGCTCTTTGCGGTGATTGGCGCCTACCTTATCTTTGGCGAGACGTTCAATGCGGTGCAATGGGCCGGCGTCAGTGTCCTGCTATGCGGCATCTTTGGGCTCGCCGCCTACAACCTGATGTACCTGACCACCGCGCGCGATACGCTGCCTGCTGCGCTGACGCTGGCGGTGATGACCGGACTGCTGGTCGCGGCCTATACAACTTTCGACGCCTACGGCATCCGCGCCACTGCCAATCCATTCACATTCCTCGCGTGGTTCTTTTTCATCGACGGGCTGATCATGCCGGTGGTCGCGCTGCGCCGTTGGCGCGGGATGGATGCGCGCCCAGGCATTGCCCCCCTGATGCTGCGCGGAGTGATCGGCGGCGGCGTCGCGCTGCTCTCGTTCGGCGCGATCATGCTCGCCACTCGTCTTGGCAACGTCGGCGAGGCCGCAGTCCTTCGCGAGACGTCAACCGTCTTTGCCGCTCTGATCGGCTGGCTGTTTCTGGGCGAGACTGTCGGTCCCCGGCGCACTGCGCTGATGTCGCTTATTGCCATCGGCGCCATCATCGTTGAAATGGGCGGCTAAAGCCCGAAGGAGCAGACCATGAACGAACGCAAGATCAATGGCGGCCTGAAAACTGCGCTGGAATTTGGCCCGATCCTCGCATTCTTTGTCGCCTATATCTGGCTCAAGGACCGGGTGTTCACCATCGGCGGCACCGAATACGAAGGGTTCATCGTCGTCACGGCAGGGTTCATTCCCATCTTTTTGGTCTCAATCGGCATCCTTTGGGCGCTGACGGGCCATCTGTCGAAAATGCAGGCAATGACGGCGATCCTGATCACCGTCTTCGGCGGCCTCAGCATTTGGTTCAATGATCCCAAATTTTTCAAGATGAAGCCAACGATCATCTATCTGCTCTTTGGCGGCATCTTGGGCGTGGGCCTCTTGCAGGGCAAATCCTACCTACAGACCGTCATGGACACGATGCTGCCCTTGACGCGCGAAGGCTGGATGATTCTCACCCGCCGCTTCATGCTGTTCTTCTTCGGCCTCGCCATATTGAACGAGATTATCTGGCGCACCCAGTCCGAGGAAACTTGGGTCTATTTCAAGACCTTTGGCCTGACGGCGGCGATCTTCGTTTTCTTCATCACGCAGTCGAAACTGTTCAGCCAGTATAGCTCTGACCCCAAGGAATGATGGCCCCATTCTTCTTGCGGTAAATATCCCCGCCGGAGGCTCCCCCAGTTGACGCAAGCAGGGCGCGGGAGTAAGCCAACCTCCGTGGCGATTTGTTACCGGATTGCGGGCCACGTTAAATAATTCGCTAAAAGGTCACGGGAAAGGCCCCCCTTTTCGCATGACCGGCACGGGGTTTTTATGGGGCGCATGCCCCCGGAGGTCGACATATGACAAATGACTGGAACACACGCACGGCGATGGTGCATGGCGGCACGGCGCGCAGCCAATGGGGCGAGGTCAGCGAGGCGATCTTTCTGACCCAAGGGTTCGTCTATGACACGGCCGAGGCCGCCGAGGCACGGTTTATCGAGACTGGACCGGACGAATACATCTATGCCCGCTATGGCAACCCGACCGTCGCCATGTTCGAAAAGCGCATTGCGATGATCGAGGGGGCCGAGGATGCCTTTGCCACCGCCAGCGGCATGGCTGCCGTGTCGGGCGCCCTGACTTCGATGCTAAAGGGTGGCGATCATGTGGTCGCCGCGCGCGCGCTTTTCGGGTCGTGCCTATACGTGCTTAGCGAGATCCTGACGCGTTATGGCGTTGAGGTGACATTTGTCGACGGGACCGATCTGGACCAATGGGAGCAGGCTATTCGTCCGGATACCACCGCCGTCTTTTTTGAGACGATCGCCAATCCCACGCTGGAGGTCGTCGATATCGAGGCGGTGGCCACGCTGGCCCATGCACACGGCGCGCTGGTCGTGGTCGACAACGTCTTTGCCACGCCTGTCTTTTCGCGTGCAATTAGTCAGGGTGCCGATGTCGTCGTCTATTCAGCGACCAAACATATTGACGGTCAGGGCCGCGCCCTCGGAGGTGTGATCCTTGGCACGCGGGAGTTCATTCGCGGCACTGTCGAGCCCTATATGAAACATACCGGCGGCTCCATGTCGCCCTTCACCGCATGGATCATGCTCAAGGGCCTGGAGACGATGGATCTGCGCGTGCGGGCGCAAGCCGCGACAGCGCTGGCGCTGATTGAGGCGCTGCAAGGCCACCCAAAGCTGGCGCGCGCTATCTATCCCGGCCACGCCAGCCACCCGCAGCATGATCTGAATACGCGCCAGATGGGCAAGGGTGGCACCGTCGTCGCGCTGGAACTGGCGGGCCAGCCCGAGGCGTTCCGCTTTCTCAACGCGCTCAAAATTGTGCTGATTTCGAACAATCTGGGCGATACGAAATCCATCGTCACCCATCCGGCGACCACCACGCATCAACGTCTGCCCGAGGCGCAGCGCGCGACGCTGGGCATCACGGCGGGGCTTGTACGTCTGTCGCTGGGCATAGAGGATGAGGGTGACTTGATCGCCGATATCCGGCAGGCGCTGGACACGGTGTAACCCCTTCGGAGACGCCAAAATGACCGATAGACTTAGCGGCATCGTCACGCCGCTGCTGACGCCCTTCAACGATGATTTTACAGTGGCAGATGATCTTTATACCGCCCATGCGGCCCACTGCTTGGCCGAGGGCTCGCACTATCTGTCGCCCTTTGGCACCACCAGCGAGGCACTAAGCCATTCAGTGGCCGAGCGGATGCGGATGGTTGAGCTCCTCGTGTCCAGCGGCGCGGCGCGCGCCGATCAGCTGATCCCCGGGGCGGGCCTGTGCAATCTGGAGGAGACGGCGACGCTCTGCCGCCACGCTGTCGAAGTCGGCTGCACGGCAGTCATGACGCTGCCGCCCTTCTTCTTTGTCACTGCCAGCGACGAGGGGCTGTACCGCTACTTTAGCGCCCTGATTGAAAGTGTGGGCAGCGACGCGCTGACCATCTGCCTCTACCACATCCCGCAATATGCCGGCATCGGCTTCACGCCCGCGTTGGCGGCGCGCCTCAACCAAGCGTTCCCCGAGGTTGTGACAGCGCTTAAGGACAGCTCTGGTGTGTGGGAAAACACCCGCGCGGTGATCGAGGCCGCCCCGGGTATTTCCGTCTTTCCGGGTAGCGAGGGCGCGATGCTGGATGCTATGGCGCTGGGCGGCGGGGGCTGCATCTCGGCCAGCTGCAACTCCAACGCGGCAGGTATTCGCAAGCTTTACGATCTCGCACGCGCCGGCGACACGGCAGGCGCCGAGGCGCTGAGACCTCAGATCGACGCGCACCGCGACGCCGTATTCTCGGGCGGGCTGATCCCAGCACTCAAAGCGCTGAAGGCGCAGCAAACGGGGGACGACCGCTGGCTGAACCTGCGCCCACCGCTAATGCCCGCAACGCCCGATTTGGCAGCGCCGCTCGTGGATACGATCTGGCGCGGCTAAAGCGGGTGAATTACCTTGATCCGACACATTTCGGGCCGTCCTTTTCTTAAGGATGGCCCGAACTACTTTAGACTAATCTGAACGCTTAATCAGACAGGCAGAGAATGCGTGTGCTTCACATATCCCGGCATATGCCGTATCGCGGTCGGCGCATAGGTTGGCCGTGCGGTAGTCGCGTCAATCTGAGAGATCGGACGGGTGGTCCGGGGCGCCGAAGTAGAATTCCCGCGCACCAGCAGCGGATTGGTCGCAATCGCCACCATTCCGAGCGCATGCGCAATGCGCATCTGCTGCTCGAACATCTGACCCATCATCTGGATCCCGACTGCGGAATAGTGGTTAGGTTTGCATGAGCGATTCATCGTTCGCCTCCCTTGGCAGAGGGTTACACAAGCTACACTATCGCATGACGTGTACGAGTCGCCAAGCTGGATGGCGGCCCGCACGCGATATGGTCGGAAATCCGCTCACCCGGTTGGAAAATAAGTCATTTTTTGATCAACCGACGTGAAAGAGGGTCGCAAACAGCTTGGGGTCAAGGCTTTGCGCGGCAAACGTTTCGCCCTCGGTCAGCACGCTTACGGCGTCGTGGCTGTGCAAGCTCTCCTGATGGCTGGCGACCACCCGAAAATCACCGATGCGCTCGTTCGCAAGAAGCCCCTCGCAAAACAGACGCGCGGCATCCTCGACAAATATCGGGTTTGCAGCGTTCAGTTCGGCAAAGGCCTGCTCGTCCTCGCGCTTGACCATGACTTGCGTCTCGGTCGGCACGGCGTCGCGGGCCAGTTCAATCAGATCCTCGAACCACAGGCAGTCTTCGCAGGTCACCTCGACCGAGATACGCGCAACAGAGCGCTGCGAATGAGGCGTCGCCAATTGACCGCGAGACTGCCGCGCATGCTCGCTCAACTCCAGCGAGCAGGGGCAGGTGGACGAGTAGACGTAGTCCAGATGCATAAATTTGCGGCGCACGCCAGCCGTCTCAACCAGCTCAAGCGCGATGTCATAATACTGGTATCCCTCCAGCCCCGACCGCAGCGATTGCACGCGTGCCGGGTAGGAAAACCGGATCTGAATGCGCGCGTCGATAGATCCCAGATCAACAATGTAATCGTCCAAAGCCGACGCGATCACCTCAAAGCTGAACGTCTTTTCCGCATGTTTATAAAAACTGCGCATGATGCGGGACATGTTGATGCCCTTCTTATTCGCCTCAAGACTTACAGTGCCTGTCACCGACGTCTCAAGCGTCAGATCACCGCCATCGCGAGTATGAAACCTGATGGGAAGCCGGAAATTCGAAATGCCAACGTGCTGTAGCGGCTGATGCGACCCCTTGATCAGCGATGCCGGACCATTTTGTAAGTCGGGCATCGTTGCACGGTAGGCTGTATCTGCGTCAAAGTCTTCCGGGTAGGCACGCGCCAATGCCGGATAGTTGGATACCTCGCCCGCAGGCAGCAGGCGCGCGATGGACGGGTCTAGATCGGCCACTTCCTCGGGTGTTGCGGTAGCCGCCCAGCGTCGCAGAAGCGTCAGCGCAACCTGCGCATCCTCGCGGTCTGGCGCTGCGTGCAAATTGCTCGTGTGGTGTGTCATTATGCGGGTCCCTGCCTTAGCGGTTGCACGTTTAATTTAGGGGCTCCATCCACGATTACCATGGCCCAACGACGACGCCCGCCACGGCAACCTACCGGGCGGGCGTCGTAACAACGAGTCCTGATTAACCGTAAACGGCTTCTTTGCCGAAATGCTTTGTCAGCATATAGTAGACGACCGCGCGGTATTTGTTCCGCTCGGCGCGGCCATAGGTCTCAAGCGCTTTCTGAATACCGCCCATCAGCTCGGGGCCGTCGGCGAGACCTAATTTCTTGATCAGAAAATTCTCTTTAACCGTCTCCAGCTCAGCCGTCTGGCCGGCTGCAACAGTCGACGCGTCAGCGTTATAAATCGACGGCCCGCAGGCAATCGTGACCTTCGTCAGCAGATCCATATCCGGCGTCATGCCGCACTTAGACTTCAGGTCTTCTGCATAGCGTGCAATCAAATCATCACGTTTGCCCATTTTAAATCTCCTTTTCGCGGAAGCATACCCGCTCGTTTCAATGTCCCAAGCCACCTGCTGCGGCCACGGTGCAAAGACTATCGGGTGTGCTCAGTTAAACAACAAAAAAACCGACCGCTTTTAAGATGAGTTGGGATAGGGCCAAAAAAACCCCCAGCCAATGAGGCCGGGGGTCATATGAAGTCAGGCTATCGCGCCCGGCTTGCAAGCTGATACTTACTCAGCTTTCTTTTCTTCGTCCATTGCACCTTCTTCGGTGGTTGTGTCCGAAGTGGTTGCGTCCATGTCCGTAGATGCGTCGCCCGAGGTCTCGGTATCGACTGCAGAGTCGTCAGCCATGGTATCGTCGCTCTCTACAGCAGTGTCGCTCTCAATAGTGGCGTCACCTTCAACAGCGGCATCACCCTCGACAGTGGCATCACCTTCAATAGCGGTATCACCCTCGACAGCTGTGTCAGCTTCGACAGCGGCATCGTCCGACTTCATCGCGCCGTCATCTGCTGTCGATGTGGTGGCGGACGTGTCTGCGCTGACTATCAGATCGGCCAGCGGCGTCTCATCTGGCAGGCTCTCAATGCCGGACTCGTCGTATTCTGGCTGCTCTTTGAGAGCGTCCTTCGTCGTGTCCAGTTTCACCATCTGCTGTTCTGCATCATAGGTGAATTCGGACAGTGGCAATGCAACGGTGTACTCACCAAGGCCTAGGAAGCCGCCGATGCCAATCACCGCATCTGCGCTGCCACTGCCGCCAACAATATAATCAATATCGCCGATGGTATCGCCATTGGGCTCATACACTTTCTTGCCAACCAGATCACCCACAGTCATTTCGCTGATGGATGTGAACTGAGGCGCCATTGCTGGCGCGTCGGTGGCTACGTCAGTGCCGATTGTCGCATCGGTGCCTGTCGTTGCAGTTGTATCTTGTGCAATTGCACCGCTCGCGATCATTGCAGTAGCGGCGGCCGTCATCATGAGTTTATTAAGTTTCATTTTGGTTTCTCCTTAGCAACAAGCTATGGAGGGAAAACTATGCGAGAGGGTGTTAGTTCCCGGCAGTGAAAAGCCGGAACGCAAACAGGCAGAATCCCGCTGAGGAGCCTGCCTGTTTCAATGGAAAACCGTTGGTTCCCCTTATTTTAACGATAAATCAGTACCGGTAATGCTCAGGCTTAAACGGGCCTTCGGGTGTCACGCCGATATAGGCCGCCTGCTCAGCCGATAGCGGCGTCAGCTTCACGCCGATACGGTCCAAGTGCAGTCGCGCAACCTTCTCGTCCAGATACTTGGGCAGGATATAAACTTGATTTTCATACTCCCCGCCGTTCTTCCACAACTCGATCTGGGCAAGCACCTGATTGGTAAAGCTCGCTGACATGACAAAGCTGGGATGCCCAGTCGCATTGCCAAGATTTAGCAGGCGCCCCTCGGACAGCAGGATCAGACGATTGCCCGAAGGCATCTCGATCATGTCCACCTGCTCTTTGATGTTGGTCCATTTGTGATTTTTCAGGTTGGCGACCTGAATCTCATTGTCGAAATGGCCGATGTTGCCGACGATCGCCATGTCCTTCATCTCGCGCATGTGCTCGATACGGATCACGTCCTTGTTGCCAGTCGTGGTGATGAAGATGTCGGCAGAGACCAGCACATCCTCCAGCAGGACCACCTCGAACCCGTCCATCGCAGCCTGAAGCGCGCAGATCGGATCGACCTCAGTCACCTTAACGCGCGCACCGGCGCCCGCCAGTGACGCGGCCGAGCCTTTGCCGACGTCGCCGTAGCCCAAGACAACCGCGACCTTGCCAGCCATCATCGTGTCGGTGGCACGGCGGATACCGTCGACCAGCGATTCCTTGCAGCCATACTTGTTGTCGAACTTCGACTTCGTCACCGAATCGTTCACGTTGATCGCTGGGAAAGGCAACTGGCCCTTCTTGTGCAGATCATAGAGGCGGTGAACGCCTGTTGTCGTCTCTTCCGACACGCCCTTGATCGCGTCGCGGGTTTTGGTGAACCAGCCGGGGCTCTCCTTCATACGCTTCTTGATTTGCGCGAACACGGCCTCTTCCTCTTCCGAGGTGGGTGTTTCGATAAGATCCGTCTCGCCCGCCTCGACACGCGCGCCCAAAAGCACATAGAGCGTCGCATCGCCGCCATCGTCGAGGATCAAGTTTGCGCCGCCGCCATTTTCATCTTCGGGGAACTGAAAGGACCGGTCGAGGTAATCCCAATGCTCGGTCAATGTCTGGCCCTTGATCGCAAATACTGGCGTGCCGCCTTCGGCAATAGCCGCCGCTGCATGGTCCTGCGTGGAGAAGATATTGCACGAGGCCCAGCGCACATCAGCGCCCAGCGCATTCAGCGTCTCGATTAGAACGGCGGTCTGGATCGTCATATGAAGGCTGCCGACGATGCGCGCACCGCTCAAAGGCTGCGCTTCGCCAAATTCCTCGCGCAGCGCCATCAGGCCCGGCATCTCAGTCTCGGCGATGTTCAGTTCCTTGCGGCCAAAAGCGGCAAGGTTAATGTCTTTGACGATATAGTCCTGTGCCATCTCGATCGGCTCCTTGAAAATTAGATTTTAAGGGCAGATAGCACCATGGGGTGCATGCGGCAATGCTGGCATGGCTGGCCTGCGCCGGGTATGAGGTAGATCAGTGACATCCGGAGTTCCGACCATGGCAAAACCCAGCGCACTGACGTCCCGCAGCGCCAAGCCGCGAGCATGGCAAAAGATGCTGTC
>JAGXGX010000013.1 GCA_024636515.1 Roseovarius sp. | reverse complement strand
CGGCGAGGAGGAGATGCGCATCACGCGGATGCCTGCGGGCGAATTGCGCAAGGACCCCGCGCGCCTGAATGATGCGGTCAAGGCGGCCAGTTTCTTCCCCGGTCCGCGCGTCGCCTTTGTCGAGGACGCGACCGAGGCGATGGCCGCGCCCATCCTCGCTGCGCTGGACGACTGGCGCGAGGGCGATGCGCAAATCATCGTGACGGCAGGCCAGCTAAAGCCAACATCAAAGCTGCGCAAGGCATTCGAGGCGCACAAGAATGCGTATGCTGTGGCCATCTATGACGACCCGCCCAGCCGGGCCGAGATTGAGGCGATGCTGGCCTCCTCTGGGCTTAAAAACATCGGGCCGGAGGCGATGCGCGATCTGAATGATCTGGGCCGCGCGCTGGACCCCGGCGATTTTCGCCAGACGATGGACAAGCTGTCGCTGTATAAGTTGAGTGATAACACGCCCGTCACGCCCGATGATATCGCCGCCTGCGCCCCGGCGTCTGTCGAGGCGGATCTGGATGACGTCCTGCATATCGTGGCCGAGGCGCGCTCGGGCGAGATCGGCCCGATGATGAAGCGGCTGCGGGCGCAGGGCGTTCAGCCTGTCGGTCTCGTCATCGCGGCCTCGCGGCATTTTCGCACGCTCTACACGGCGGCGTCCGATCCTGGCGGCGTCAGCCAAGGTATCTCGCGGATGCGCCCGCCCGTCTTCGGCCCTCGCCGCGATAGAATGCAGCGCCAAGCGCAGTCTTGGGGGGCGGCCAATCTGGAGGTGGCGCTGGGCGTGTTGACCGAGACGGATCTGGCACTACGATCGGCGGCCCAGACCGCACCGCAAATGGCACTGGTTGAGCGGGCATTGATCCGGTTGGCGATGCTGGCGGCGCGCTAGTCTTTGCGCTAATCTTTCGGTGCGCTGGCGGCTTCGATCATGGCAAAGAACTCTTCGCCCGTAATCCGCTGGTGATCGCCCTCGAGCGCATAGCCATCCGGCTTGATGTCGATGAACAGCTCGCCCGTTAGGGGGATGCCGCTCGGATCGTCGAGCGCGCCCAGATTGACGTAGTATGTGCCATGTTGCGGCCCCGGCGCGATCATTCTGAAATATAATCCGCTGCCACATGCCGTGCAAAACGACCGCTCTCCCCACTCGGACGAGGCATAGGTCTTGATCGTGTCCCCGGCGTCTATGGTTAGCCCATCGGGCGGCGTCTCAAATGCCAGCGCGATCCCGCCTGACCACTTGCGGCACATCTCGCAATGGCAGGCGTATGTCTCGGCTATGGGGGTGGCGACAGTAAATTTGGCGGCGCCGCAAAGGCATGATCCGGTATGAGGCATTGTTTAATCCTTAGCTAGGGCCGGCGCGGTTGGCGATCGCAGGCGCGCCGCTCTCACTCGATCACGGGTTCGCTTTCATCAGGAGTGGCGGGGGTAACCTCGCCTTTGGCCTCTGGTTCCGCAGGCTCTGCGGCGTCATCGGCCTCCGGCTTGGGCTCTTCTGCGACTGCAGGGGCGCTAGTCTCGGTGGCCAGCGCACCGTTCCGCCAATCGCCGCTGTCCTCCTCCCCAGAGGCATAGCGCATTGTGCCGGCGCCCTGCCGCTTGCCGTTCTGGAACAGACCCTCATAGACGTCGCCATTGGCGTAGGCTGCGATGCCTTTGCCGTTTATCTCGCCGTCTTTCCACTCGCCCTCGTAGGTAAAGCCGTCCTGCATCTCGATCTTGCCGACGCCGTCACGCTGGCCGCCCTTAAAGCCGCCGGTATAGACGGTGCCGTCAGGATAGGTCGCGGTGCCTGTGCCCTCGCGCTCGCCCTCGATCCAGTCGCCCTCGTAGCGGTAGCCGTCGGCGTAGGTCATCACGCCTTGGCCGTGATTGCGCGCGTTCCTAAACATGCCCTCATAGATCAGACCGCTGGGATAGGTGGCGCGTCCGCGCCCCTCGATCACGCCGTCCAGCCACTCGCCCTCGTAGGTGGCGCCGTCGGGGTACGTGATCTTGCCCTCGCCATTTGCCAGATCGTCGCGAAACTCGCCCTCGTAGACTGACCCGTCAGGATAGGTCACCCGCCCCGTGCCCGAGATTTTACCCGCCACCCAAGAGCCGGTGTAGACGTATCCGTCTGTGCCAGTGAACGTGCCTTGGCCGTCCCGCTTGTCGCCCGCAAACGAGCCTTCATAAACGTCGCCGCCCGAGTATTCGACGCGGCCTTGGCCCTCGCGACGGCCAGCTACCAAATCGCCTTCATAGACGTCGCCGCCCGGCTGGGTCAGCGTGCCCTTGCCGTCGATCTGGCCATTCTTCCACAGGCCCGCATAGATAAGGCCGTCGGGCATGGTCAGCGTGCCGGTGCCGTCGCGTGCGCCGCGCCGGACCTCTCCCTCGTAGGTCGCGCCGTCGGGATAGGTGATGGACGCGTTGCCATCCTTGACACCCTCGACCCAGTCGCCGTCGTAGATATAGCCGTTGGGCGATGTCATTGCGCCGCGCCCGTGGTGCATTGCGTTCAGAAATTCGCCCTCGTAGCGCACGCCGTTGGCGTAGACGGCGGTGCCGCGTCCGGTAATCTTGCCGTTGACCCAGCCGCCCTCAAACGTGCCGCCGTCGGTGAACACGATTTTGCCCACGCCGTTGGGTTTGCCCTGTGCGAATTCACCCTCATAGACAGACCCATTCGGGAACCGGGCGGTGCCGGTGCCCTTGATCTCGCCCTCTTGCCATTCGCCGGTGTATTCGTAGCCGTTGGCCAGAGTGTAGGTGCCGGTGCCGTGCTGTAGCCCGTCCTTGAATGTGCCCTCATAGACGCCGCCGTCGTCGTATTGCTTGGTCTGGACTGTGCCGTCCTGTGCCGCCGCGTTGCCCGCGGCCAGCGCCATGGAAGCCGCGAAAACAATGTGCCGTATCTTGATGGATGCCATGCTGTGCCCCGAATACCCTTGGCCGCGTCACCCCGCGGCTTTGGCCAAAGTTAATGGACGGGCCCCATAGGAGCAACGCGATTCGGTCAAATCGGCTTTCCTCCGCGCTCTCATCTGCTAGATGGTCGGGCATAAACGGAAAGGAAGCACCCATGTCCGACAAGTTTCGCCTGACCCTCGCCCAGCTGAATGCCACGGTAGGCGATCTGGACGGCAACGCCGCGCAGGCGCGCGAGGCATGGGATGCGGCCAAGGCAGCAGGCGCCGACATGCTGGCGCTGCCAGAGATGTTCATCACCGGCTACAACACCCAAGATCTGGTGATGAAGCCTGTGTTTCATCAGGCCGCCATTGCCGCAATTCACCAGCTGGCAGCCGATTGCGCAGATGGCCCGGCCATCGCCATTGGCGGCCCGGCGCTGGAGGGGGCGGAGCTATTCAACGCCTACTACGTCCTGCAGGGCGGGGCGGTAACGGCCTGCGTGCTGAAACATCACCTGCCCAATGAGACTGTATTTGATGAGGTCCGCCTATACGGCGCGGCCCCTGTGGCAGGCCCCTATACCGTTGGCGGCATCCGCATCGGCAGCCCAATCTGCGAGGATGCGTGGCACGAGGACGTCACCGAGACACTGGCAGAGACGGGGGCCGAACTGCTGCTGGTGCCAAACGGATCGCCCTATTACCGCGGCAAGATGGACACCCGCCAGACGATCATGGTCAGCCGCGTGGTCGAGACGGGCCTGCCGCTGGTCTACCTGAACCTTGTCGGCGGGCAAGACGATCAGGTGTTCGACGGCGGCAGTTTTGTGTTGAACCCGGGCGGCGCGCTGGCCGTGCAGATGCCGGTATTCGAGGCCGGGCTAGCGCATGTGGATTTTCTGCGCGGGCCGGACGGCTGGGTGGCGCAGAAGGGCGATCTGGCGCATTTGCCAGATACGCTGGAGCAGGATTATAACGCGATGGTGCTGTCCTTGCGCGACTACATGCGCAAGACGGGGTTCAAAAAGGTGTTGCTGGGCCTGTCGGGCGGCATCGATTCGGCCATCGTGGCGACGATAGCCGCCGATGCGCTGGGGCCCGAAAACGTACGCTGCGTGATGCTACCGTCCGAGTATACATCGCAGGCGTCGCTGGACGATGCGCTGGCTGTGGCGGGCGCGCTGGGCTGCCAGTATGATTTCGTCCCGATCGCCGAAGGACGCGCGGCAATTGCGGCGACGCTGGCGCCGCTGTTCGAGGGGACCAAGCCCGACGTGACTGAGGAAAACATCCAGTCCCGCCTGCGCGGCCTGCTATTGATGGCGATGTCCAACAAGTTCGGCGAGATGCTTTTGACCACCGGGAACAAGTCCGAGGTGGCTGTGGGCTATGCCACGATCTACGGCGATATGTCGGGCGGCTATAATCCGATCAAGGATCTATACAAAACGCGTGTTTTCGACATCTGCCGCTGGCGCAACGCCAACCACCGCCCATGGATGATGGGCCCGGAGGGCGAGATGATCGCGCCCCGCATTATCGACAAGCCACCAAGTGCGGAGCTGCGCGACGACCAAAAGGACAGCGACTCGCTGCCCGATTATCCGGTGCTGGACGCGATCCTGCAAATTCTCGTGGATGGTGACGGCAGTATCGAAGATTGCGTCAAGGCCGGGTTTGACCGGGCAGATGCGAAAAAGGTCGAGCATCTGATTTATATCAGCGAATACAAACGCTTCCAGTCGGCGCCGGGCACACGGCTAAGCAAGCACGCGTTCTGGCTGGATCGCCGCTATCCCATCGCCAATCGTTGGCGTGATGAGGAGGCGGGATAAGGCGCCTTTGCGCGGCTATTCCCACCAGCGATCTATGGTGGCGATGTCGTCATCGGACCAGCCGAAATGATGCGCGAATTCGTGGATCGTGACATGCGCTACCAACTGCTCCAACGTGACGCCGTCCCGCGTCGCCAGCTCGGCCAAAATCGGCTTGCGAAAAAGCCAGACAGTATCGGGCCATGGCTCCGGATAGGTGACCGATTTGTGGGTCATCGGCACGCCCTCATAAAGCCCAGTAAGCTCTAGCGGGTCGTCCATGTTCAACTCGGCCAGCATTTGGGTATCTGGCAGATCCTCGACGCGCAGCACGACTTCGCTCGCGGCGGCGGCGAAGGGGGCGGGCAGATCAGCAATCGTGCTGCGAGCGATCTGCTCAATCTCGGCAAGGGTAGGCGATGCTTTGCTCATCCGCCCCATATGGGGCGGCGCGGATGCAAAGGGAAGCTAGTGCGGGTGAAAAGGCACGTCGTTCAGACGCGGAGCTGATAACTTTCTGGGATGTAGCCGTAGCCGTCTCCGCGCTTTTCGACATAGCCCATGGCCGGGAAGGGCATGTGGTAGCCGATGAAGGGCGTCGCGTCCGCTGCCAGCATATCCAGCAGCTTGCGCCGGGTCGCGGCGGCGGCGGGTTTATCCATGTCGAACTTGACCTCCCAATCTGGCTGCTCAAGCGAAAAGACCGGGTGATTGGCGAAATCTGCGGCGATCAACAGGGATTTACCGTCCGATTCCAGCATGTAGGCCATGTGACCCGGAGTGTGGCCAAACGCTTCTACCGCTGTGATGCCGGGGGCGGCGGTGCCTCCGGGGGATATCATGGTGGTCTGCTCGGCGAGGGGGCGCATACGGGCATCGAACGTGTCGTCTCCGGCTGCGGCCCAGTGGTCATATTCGGTGGTGCCCGTCACATAGCGTGCATTGGGGAATGTCACGCCGCCGTCGCCGCTGAGGCCGCCGATATGGTCGCCGTGCATGTGTGTCAGCACAACGATATCAACTTGGTCGGGGGTGTAGCCAGCCGCGGTCAGTGTCGCCGTGATTCCGGCGGGGTCTAGGCCGGAATCAAAAAGCACCAATGCCTCGCCCGTGTTCACGAGTGTCGGCGTAAAGAAGAACTGAGCCACATCCGCCGGCAGCAAAGCGTCCTGTGCCACCTGCTCAAAGGTCGCTTCGTCGACGTTGAGACCAAAAATGCTGTGCGGATCCTCGCGCGGCATCGTGCCAGCCAGTAGCGTCGTCACCTCGAACCCGCCAAGGGTGATGCGGCGATGCACAGCGGCGGAGGGCCCCATCATAGGTGCGGCGGCGTAGGCTGCATGGGCCAGCGGCAGCGCGGCTACAGCGCCCAGAAGGCGGCGGCGTGTCAGATGGGGGTGCGTCATATGTATATCTCCTGATGGTACTCGGCAGAAGATAGCGCGGCGCGCAGTCCGGCATGCTCACGATCGCGTGATGCGGCCATCTACAGCCAGATGCGCAACCGCCGAAAACCAGCGGGCGTCAGGCCCAGATCATCGGCAGTCATGTCCTCCAATTCAGCTCGATCAGGTCGCAGGCCCGGCGCGGTATCCAGCAGCACGCTGGCGCCGGGCATTGGGACAAAACGCCAGTTTTCTGCATAGGCTGGAGGCGCGGCCAAAGGCGCATGAGCGATTTCGGAAACCAAATCATCGCGCAGGATTGTGTCCGAGATATGCACAACGCGCGTATCATCGGGCGTCGTAAACGCGCCGGCGCCAAAGGCCCGGTAGCTGTTGGTGGCAAGAGCGAAATTGTCATCATCGGCCAGCGGGCGCCCATGATAGCGCAAATCCTGAATACGGCCAACCGCTGTGCCGAGGGCCGCGCCGTGACGGTCATAGCGCGGTGGGGTCGATAGATTGATCCGGTAGGTCAGGCCCGAGATGACGTCAAAGTCATGACCCGGCACGCTATAGTCGCGTAACATTCCCTCGGGCGCGCCGGGCCGGACGGTGGCAAAGCAGATCGCAGACCGCTCAAGCCATTCGCGGAGGTCGGCGCCGGTGACAATCATGCCGCAAAGGTGATTGGGAAAAGGATAGAGATCCGCCGCATGGCGCAGCGACAGACGTCCTTCCGGCAGATCGGTGAAGTTGCTGGGCCCGCCGCGCCCGCCTGTCTTGAATGCAGCGGTGGCCGACAGGATCGGCAGACCTTCATGCGCGGTGCCTCGCAATGCGCGGGCCAATAGGCGGGTCTGAACTGCGTTGACCGCCGTGACGGAGCGGTCTGCGCGCGCCATGGCAAGGAAGCTATGCAGCCGGGTAGTTGCCTGACCAATAGGCCGGTGCATGTGGCGCAGCGTCAGGCGGTGCGCCGGCCCAAGCGCGCGCGACAGATCTTGATCGCAGCATACGGGCTGGGTGGGCGCCGCCGACCGGGAAGAAAGGGGCTTTGAGCGGGACGACTGGTTGGTTGGTTTGCTTGCTACGGGCCGCGCCTCGGCGTTGTGGCCGGTAATCTGCCAGCGCCCACCGCGCGCCACCAGCGCCAAGTCCAGCACACCCAGATGAGAGCCCCAAGAGCCCGCCATGACCGCAGGTTTTCCCGACAACAGGCCGCGCGCGTGATCTATACCGCGTGCGGCATCGGTATCCGGCGACGGCCTCTCTCCAGCCGCCATCGGTTGAGGGAAAATATCGTGGCTATGACCTGCCATGATAGCATCCACACCGTCGATAGCGGCGAGCGGCAGCGCCGCGTTTTCCATCATGGGGACGGCCTGCGCACCATCAATACCGCTATGGGCCAGCAGTAGTACGATATCAGCGCCCGCCGCGCGCACCTGCGGTACCAGACTGCGCGCCGTTTGCACCATATCGCGTG
>JAGXGX010000081.1 GCA_024636515.1 Roseovarius sp. | reverse complement strand
TCGAACAGCAAATAAGTACCAGTGACCGCCGCTCACAAGGGGGACTAAAACGGGGATTTGCGCTCTATCTTATCACTTATATGACTGATAACCAAAGAAAATACAGTTTTAGTTGGTGCCGCTGATAGGACTCGAACCTACTACCCCATCATTACGAATGATGTGCTCTACCTGATGAGCTACACCGGCGATCTTCTCTGTCACGGCCCTACTATGGCCCTACTAATTTTACTCTCGTGCCTCGAACTCTTTGGTTTTGCAAGCCATTCTCGCGGGGACCCGCTAATTACGAATGACGTGCTCTACCAGCTGAGCTACAGCGGACCTTGGCGGGCGTCTTGCATTCGGTAAATCGACTACGAGGCGCCTCGGGTGACGGGCCTATAGCAGCACGCATTCCGAGGCGACAAGACTATTTTTCGGGCGGTTTTACATCATTCTCGCCACTCGGTTCAGCTGGCGGTTCAACGATAACTTCGGCGTCAACCACGCGGGCCACATCTCGCGCGCTTACGCCGTCCATGTCGCCCATAATCAGCGGCAACATCTCGATTCCGGTGGGCGAGGTGACGTCGTTTTGCGGCGGTGACTTCCACGCAAGCGTGTCAAAGGCGCCGCAATTCTCGCAGGCTGCGGCCCAATCGCCGTGGATATGCTGGCAATTATTACAGATCCATTGCGGGCCACGCGGTGCGGCGATGGCGCGGGCCAGCCAGCCTTTGACCACGCGGTCGGGCGCGCCTTCGCCACGCTCGATCGCGGCCATGATTGTCAGAACGCGGGCATCGGGATCGTTCTCCACCTGATCGCCCAAGGCGCGGCGCGCGGCTGGGAAATCCTCGGCAGCCAGGTTCAGCTCGGCCTCAACCAGCTTTGACTCGCGGTGATCCGGGCGCGCTGAAATCAGCTTGCCGAACCGCTTTAGGCGTTGCTGCGGCGTCTCATCTGGGGCGATGGCGGCAAATGCCGCGGCGAGGTCGGGATGCGGCTGCTGGTCCCAGGCCTTGCGGATCACGCGGGCGGCGTAGCGCGGCGCGCCTTGTGCTATGTAGCTGCGCGCGGCCATGACGGCGGCGGGGATCAAGTGGGGCGATAGGCGGTTCGCTTCTATCGATGCCTCGCGCGCCTCCACAGTCTTGCCCTCGACGGCAATGTCGCGCGCCTCGGACAGGGCCAGAACGGCGTCGCGCCGCTTGTGAACGTCGCGTGGGATGTTGCCGTGCTTCAGCTTGGCACCTAGCGTCGCGCGCGCGCCAGTCCAGTCCTCTTGCCCGGTCTGCAGGCGCAGCAGCGTATCCTGAATCTCGGGATGCGCAGGTTTGAGGCCGAACGCGGTTTGCGCCAGTTTCAGCGCTGTCTCAGTATCGCCGTCTGCCAGCTTTTGCCTCAGTATGCCGCGCACGCCAACGAACCGTGTGCGGTCGTCCGTAAGCAGGCGCTTATAGACCTCCTCGGCCTTGGCGCGGTTGCCCTGCATCTCGGCGGCCTGCGCGGTCACTAGGTTGGTCAGTGCGGGTTTGCGCAGATAACGCTCGGCCTTGGCAGCGCGGGCCATGGCCACGTCGCCCTCACCCGAGGCAAGCGCCATCATCCCCTCGGATAGGGCGCGATAGCCCTTTTCCTGACGGTTGCGGTCGAAATATCGCGATATCGCAGTCTCGTCCCCGTTGATGAACTTGAGCACCGCGATCAGCAACGCCGCCAGTTTGAGCAGTAGCCACAGGGCCAGTATCAGTATCACCAACGCCATCACGGCCTTGAGCGGCGTCAGGTTCAACTCGACCCCTGCCATCACGATACGCACGCCGCCGTCCAGATCCAGCAGGTAGGACGCGCCGAAGGTGACCATCATGACGAGGGCCAGAAAAACGACAATCTTTATGATTGACCACAGCATTGGGGCGGGCCCTTTCAATTCAGTTTCGCGGCAAGCGCATCATGGGCGGCGACTGCCTGCATCCGGGCGCGCACATCAGCGGCCCAATCGGCCAGTGCGGCCTTGGCAGGTTCGGGCAGCGCGTCGATTTCGGTCAGGGCGCTCTGCAACTTGCCCTGCCTCACGTCATCCTCGGCGCGCGACAGGACGGCATCGGCGTCCGTGCCCTCGCGCCGCTCAAGCGAGCGTGCACCAAGCTGATCCGACATGAATGACCAAAAGTCTGCGTTTGTGTCGCCCTCGCCCGACTTGCGGGCTGTCGCCAGCGCAGCGCGCGCGGCAGGGGCAAAGCGCTCTTGCAGATCCGCGCGGGTCGGCACGCCGGTCTCGGCCACCTCCTGTAGCGCATCGGGGGCAGACATGCCCGCTCGCTCCAGATCGCCCAGCGCGGGGGCGAAGGCCGATCCAGTGTCCAGCGCGGTGCGGATTCGCGTCAGCGCGGCACGGCGCAGAGCCTGCTGAGCGGATGCAAGTTCGGCATCCTCGCGCTGCTTGGCCTCGTCCGCCAGGACGTCCAGACGTGCGGTCTGGGCTGCGACGGTATCGCGTAATGTTTTCAACTGGGCGGGCGATACGCCAGTGCTACCGGACGCTGGCTGCACCTCCACACTGTCTATGCGGTCAACCAGCGCAGACAATTGCGCCGACTGGTCTGAAATTTGCGCCTCTAGGGCTTGCTGGCCCTCTTCCAACGCGCTCAGGTCGGGTGCATCGGGCGCGCCGGACATATCCGCGATCTGCTGCTCTAGCGCATCCAAGCGCTGTGCTTGATCGTCCAGCCGCGCGGCAACGCCGTCATCCGTGACAGCCGCCGCGGCAAACAGGCCCATCTGCGGCAGGATGTAATATGCTGCGGCAAATCCGATTGCAGCGGCGCAGACACCGCCGAGCAACATCGCAAAGAAGCCGCCGCGCCGCTTGGGAGCGGGTGCGGCTGCCGGGCTTTGGGATTTGGTCGATTGCGCTGTCGGGGGATTGCTCGTGCCGGTTTTCGCTGACTCCGTCTTTGCCGGATCAGGTTTGGCGGCTGCGGGCTTGGCCGCGTTTGGCTCTGGCTGCGCTTTGTTAGTCGACGTTTTCGGCACCGACGAGGGGGCAATGGATGCGGCATCGCTCGCTGGCTTGGCGGCTCCAGCATTGGTGGATTTCGCGGCCGGACCACTTGCGGTCTGCTGCGGCGCGGCGGGATCAGGCTTGATGCTGGTCGCATCTGCATCGCCGACACTCTTGACCGGCGCCGCCTGTGCCGTAGATGCTTTGGCCTCGGACGTTTTCGCGGAGCCGGGTTTCGTAGAGGCGGATTTTGCGGATGCCGGCTTGGTCGACGCAGTCTTAGCAGGCGCAGATTTAGGCGCAGTAGGTTTTGTGCCTGTCGTGCGTCCCTTAGTGCTGGTTTTGCCCGGGGTTGAACCCTTGGTATCGTCGCCGCTACCGGTGTCGGCACTTTTGCCTGCTCCGGACCCTTTTTTATCCGCCACGTCGATAGCCCCCTTCGAATCTTATCCGATTGATCAGAATTATAACCTTACTCCGCGCATTCCGTTCCCTCAAGGCGATAGGCCGCCTGTAGCGCGCTAGGCCACGCGCGCAGTATCGCTGCCGTATCCGGGCGGTCCGCGATGATCACCTTGCGCGCTGCACCCTTGGGAACTCGTGCGGCAGCCGCGTCGCTGATTGCCAAAACCACGACAGGTGCGGACGGCGGCGCGCCATCAAACAGCGCCTCGGCGCTGCGCGGAGAAAAGACCGGCGCAATCACCGGCACATCCCCTAAAAGACAGGCGCGTGCGGCATCCGTCAGCGGCGCGGCCTCTTGCGAATACAGTACCGCCTCTCCTGCCTCGATCCCGGCATCATTCAGCGCGCGGGCAATGTCGGCCGCCGCATGCGCCCCGCGCAGGTGAAGCATGGGACCGCGCACGCCGTCTGCAATGATGCGCGCAACCAGATCGCGCGCGTCGCCGCCGCAGGATATAGCATCCATCCCCGCGCGGCGCGCCTCATCAGCGGTGGCGTCACCGACGGCATAAACGGGGATATCGCGCCGCGCGCTGGCATCCACAAAGTGGCGCACGCCATTGCGAGAGGTGAAGATCAGCCAGCAGTAAACGCCAAGGTCCGGCACGGTGCCAAGCGCCCCGATCTGCAGCGCAGGCGACAGGATCATCGACAGATCGCCCCCCGGCAGCGTGCGCAAGGTCGCGGCGAATTCAGCGCCATAAGGCTCGGGTCGCGTAATAAGGATGACCGGGGGCATGGCATGGCTCCGCAGTTGTGAGGTGGCTCGCCTAGTGATACGCGGGCGATGGCACGCACGCAACGGGCGGACGCCGCGCACGGATATGAGCAGAGCTGATGAACGATACCCTGACCATCCTCGGATTAGAGAGTAGCTGCGACGATACAGCAGCCGCAATCCTGCGCGTTGGGGACACCGCCGAAATCCTTGCCCAGACGGTGCAGGGCCAGGGCCAGTTGCACGCCGCATTTGGCGGTGTGGTGCCCGAAATCGCCGCGCGCGCGCATGCCGAGAAGCTGGACTTGTGCGTGGCCGAGGTGCTGCGCGCCTCCGGGCTCAAATTACGCGATATGGATGCCATCGCCGTGACCGCCGGGCCGGGCCTGATCGGCGGCGTCATGTCAGGCGTGATGTGCGCCAAGGGGCTTGCGGCGGGCGCAAACCTGCCTCTGATCGGCGTTAATCATCTGGCGGGTCATGCGCTAACCCCGCGCCTGACCGATAACGTGCCCTATCCCTACCTCATGCTGCTGGTGTCGGGCGGGCATTGCCAGTTTCTGCGCGTCGACGGTCCGCAGGATTACACTCGCCTTGGCGGCACGATCGACGACGCCCCTGGCGAGGCGTTTGACAAGACGGCGCGCCTGCTAGGCCTGCCCCAGCCCGGCGGCCCGGCGGTAGAGGTAGAGGCGGCGCTGGGCGATCCAGCGCGATACGCCTTTCCGCGCCCGATGCTGGATCGACCCGGCTGCGATATGTCGTTCTCGGGGCTAAAGACGGCCCTGCTGCGCACCCGCGATACCATAATTGCCGCGCAAGGCGGTCTAACAGTTCAAGACCGCCGCGACCTCTGCGCTGGATTTCAGGCCGCGATGCGCGATGCGCTGGCAGAAAAGGCCCGCCGCGCGCTGGCCGCCTGCCCCGATCTGCGCGTGATTGCCGTCGCGGGCGGTGTTGCCGCCAATCAGGCGATCCGAGGTGCGCTGATGCAAGTCGCAGCCGAGGCAGGCGTGCAGTTCGTCGCGCCGCCGCTGGCACTATGCACCGATAACGCCGCGATGATCGCCTATGCCGGGGCCGAGCTATTCCGCGCAGGCCACCGAGACGATATGACCCTTGCCGCGCGGCCGCGCTGGCCGTTGGACAGCACCGCGCCCGCGATGCTGGGATCGGGCCGCAAGGGCGCTAAGGCGTAAATTGCGCGCGCCAGCACGGCGCGCTAGGCTAAACTGAATCGCCTTACAAGGAGCTACCCCATGCTAATCGCCCTCATCGCCCGCGACAAACCCGGTGCGCTTCAGATCCGCATAGATACGCGCGATGCACATGTCGCCTATCTGAAATCTTCAGGCGCCGTATCGCAGGCCGGCCCGCTGCTGGATGCGCAGGGCCAGATGTTCGGATCGCTCGTCATTCTGGAAGTCGAGGACATGGAAGCCGCCGAGGCGTGGGCGGCAAACGACCCCTATCTTCATGCGGGTCTTTTTGAGCATGTCGAGCTGGTTCCTTGGAAAAAGGTGATCTGACCGCCATGAACTACTGGCTTTTCAAATCCGAGCCTTCCTGCTGGAGCTGGTCCGATCAGGTCGCACGCGGAGACGCGGGCGAACAGTGGGACGGCGTGCGGAATTATCAGGCCCGCAATATCATGCGGCAAATGGCCATCGGCGACCGGGGATTTTTCTATCATAGCCAAAAAGAGCGCGCGATCGTCGGTGTGGTCGAGGTTTGCGCGGCGATCCATCCTGACACCACATCCATCGACCCTCGATGGGAATGTGTCGACATTCGCGCCATCATGCCAGTGCGCCGCCCCGTCACGCTGGACACCATCAAGGCCGATCCGCGTCTGGCCGATATGGCGCTGGTCCGTCAACCGCGTCTCTCGGTGCAGCCAGTCACGCCAGAGGCGTGGAAGATCATCTGCGAGATGGCCGGAGTTGACGCCGAGTAAGCTTCTGAAAACCGCGCATAGGGGAACTTATAGCGCCGCTGAAAGTTTGATCTGTGAAGCAGCTAGGCAATTGCGCTTTTGCTGCCCTATTGGTCGGCATACGCCGCTTCTGAAGTAAGGAGATACATAATGAATAAGTTGTACCCAGCCATCGGCGCGATTGCGCTTGCCCTCGCCACACCCTTGGCCGCCGCGACTGACGACGTGCTGCCTGCAAAAGGCGACGAAATCACGAAATTCCGCGACGCGGGCGCTTGGACGATCCGCGCAAACGACACGCGCGGCTCCTGCTTTGCGTCGTACAAAGCCGAGTCGGGCGCGATCGTGCAGTTCGGTTTCACGAAGGACGAGAGCACGGGCTATCTGGGCCTGTTCTCGCAGAACGTGAACATCACCGAAAAAGAGCAGGCAGTTGCGTTTATCGCCAACGGTAACCTCTATTCCGGCGAAGCAACTGGCGTCGGCGCCAGCATCGAAGACGGATATGAGGGTGGCTACATTCTGGTCAACAACCCCGAATTCGTCAAAGATATCGAGGCTGGCAAAGAACTAGTCGTATTCCCCGAGATGCCCGAGACTTATGTCGTCGACATGTCTGGCGCCGCAAACGCGCTGTATGAAGTGCGCAAGTGCACAACTGAAATCGATAGCTAAAAATAGAGCGGGCCGCGACGCGGCACTGCACTATGGCAACGTGTCAAAGGCCCCTCAGCGGGGCCTTTTTCATGCGCCACACAAATATGACGCCGGACGAAATCGATCTGAAATAAAAACGGGGGGCTCCGGCGTATGCCGAAACCCCCCGCCACCCCACGCGCTCCCAAGCACCACACGTGTATTCTGGAAAAAGGTTCCGGCCGTCCTGGCCCGATGAATTGACACTAGCCAATCCGCCGCGTCATTGCAAAACGCAAGTAGTGCAAATTTGGCTCAAACAGCGCTGAACGGCTCTAGCGGCAATGCTTGGCAATTTCGCGTGTCTGTAGCTCGGTCTCGACCAGCAGGCAGCGATTGCGCGCCTCGTAGTAATACCCGCGCGCGTACCACATCACCGCTTTGTCGATATCGCCGTCCGAAACCAACCACGCGCCGCGCAGGTATTTGACGGCAAAATGCAGGTTTGTGTCGGCGTCCAGCAGATCGCTGTTCTTCCCTGCAAATCCCATGCCGCGTGCTGTCGCCGGCAGAATCTGCATCATGCCAAAATAGGGGCCGTTGCGCGCTTTGGGGCGATAATCACTCTCGCGCTGGATGACTTTGTGCACCAGCGGGCGGGGCACTTGATAGTGATCTGCATACTTGTTCACCAGTTCGCGAATCTCAGGCGTCTCGCCCGGATATAGCCGCGCGGTAGAGCTGGTGGATACCGTCGGCGTAGCCTTGGGCGGTGTGCTTGCGCAGGCGGCGGTAAAGCCGAGCGAGGCGACGAGAACGGCGCGCAGAAGCATGATGCAGGGTATCTCCAAAGGACTTTGTGCGGCGGTTAGGCCCGATGGAGGCTTTTCTGGCAAGCGGCTTGGTTTTTCCTTTGGCGAGATTTCGCCCGTTGGGGATGCGCGTGGGCGGACTGCCGCGCAAAGATGCCGCTGGGTCAGGTTTGATCTAAGGATGCAAACTTTTTGCCTACTGAGCGTGAGGACAACAATAAAAGACCCCGCGCATAGGGCACTCACAGTCTGACTATCACGCAAAAAAAGGCCCCGACGCGACACCGAGGCCTCTCTTTAATTAGACCGCTAGGATTCAGCCCTTGAGGTTCGTCATCCGCAGATACGGCAGAACCGTCTTAAACTCACCGAATTTTTCCTTGGCGTCGGCATCGTTCAGCGTAGTTGGAATCACCACGTCCTCACCCACCTGCCAGTCGGCGGGGGTCGCGACGCCGTTTTTGGCCGCCGTCTGCAAACCATCCAGTGCGCGCAGAACCTCGGCAAAGTTGCGGCCAACGTTCATCGGGTAGGTCATCGACAGCTTCAGCTTTTTGTCGGGGCCGATGATGAACACAGCGCGGACGGTCGCGCTGTCATTGGGCGTGCGGCCATCGGGCATGTATGCCTCGGCGGGCAGCATGTCGAATGCCTTGGACACCTCCAGTCCCTCATCCGCGATGATTGGGAACCCGGCACTGGTGCCCGCGACCTTCTCGATGTCGCCTTTCCACTTCTTGTGGTCCTCGACGCCATCGACCGATACGCCGATCACTTTGGTGCCCCGTTTTTCCCACTCATCCGCCAGCCGTGCAACGGCGCCGAATTCTGTGGTGCAGACGGGCGTAAAATCCTTGGGGTGAGAAAACAGGATCGCCCAACTGTCACCGATGAAATCGTGAAACTTGATCGTGCCGTGGTCCGTCTCGGCGGTGAAATCAGGAACGGTATCGTTAATACGCAGTGACATGGTTGCTGTCCTTTCATGTAAGTGAAAATTGCCCTTCACTGCACAAGATAAGGCCCCCCAGAGTGAAATGCACCCCCCTCGCCATCCCGCCACCTTGCAGGAGCAAGATGCGGGGTCTATGTCTGAGATCAGCGCGCTAGGCATCCTGGCCAGCGCATGACTTAAGGGAGATACGACATGATCGAGAAGCGTCAGTTTTATATCAATGGCAACTGGTCCGACCCCGCAACCCCTAGCGATTACCAAGTGATTGACCCCTCGACCGAAGAGCCGTGCGCCGTCATCAGCTTGGGCGGTCAGGCCGACACCAACGCCGCCGTTGACGCCGCCAAGGCCGCATTTCCGGAGTGGATGAACACATCCCCCGCGCAGCGCATCGCGTTGGTCGAAAAGCTGCAAAAAGTCTATGATGCCCGCGCCGAGGATATGGCACAGGCGATCAGCCTTGAGATGGGCGCGCCCATTGATCTGGCGCGGCAGCAGCAGGCCGCAGCAGGATCGGGCCATATCGCTGCCTTTATCGACGCCGCTAAAGAGTACGAGTTCGAGCATCCGCACGACCCCAATACTCCGGGCAGCTATATCCGCAATGAGCCGATCGGCGTCGCCGCATTGATCACGCCGTGGAACTGGCCGATGAATCAGGTCACGCTCAAAGTGATCGCCGCCGCCGTCGCAGGCTGCACCATGGTGCTGAAGCCCAGCGAGGAGTCGCCCCTGTCGGCGATGGTCTTTGCCGAGATGATGGACGAGGCAGGCTTCCCGCCCGGCGTCTTTAACCTGATTAATGGCGATGGCGCAGGCGTCGGCACCCAGCTGACCGAGCATCCGGACGTCGACATGGTTAGCTTCACCGGCTCGTCCCGCGCAGGCAAGCTGATCTCAAAGGCGGCTGCCGATTCGCTAAAACGCGTCAGTCTGGAGCTGGGCGGCAAGGGCGCGAACCTGATCTTTGCCGATGCGGATGACGACGCAGTTGAGCGCGGCGTGCTGCATTGCATGAACAACTCGGGCCAGTCGTGCAACGCGCCGACCCGCATGATCGTGCAGCAAGAGATCTATGACAAAGCAGTGGAAACTGCCACAAAGGTCGCCGAGTCGATCAAGGTCGGACCGGCGAGCGAAGAAGGCGACCACATCGGTCCCGTCGTCAATAAGGTTCAGTTCGACAAGATTCAGGACCTGATCCAGAAGGGTATTGATGAGGGCGCGCGCCTTGTCGCGGGCGGCACAGGCCGTCCCGATGGCCTCAACCGTGGCTTCTATGTCAAGCCGACGATCTTTGCGGACGTGAACAACAACATGATCGTCGCCCGCGAGGAAATCTTTGGCCCGGTTCTGTCGATCATCCCCTTCGACACCGAAGAGGACGGAATTTCTATCGCCAACAACACGCCCTACGGCCTGACTGACTACCTCCAGACCCAAGACCCTGCACGTGCCGCCCGCGTCGCACGCGCGCTGCGCGCCGGCATGGTCGAGGTCAACGGCAAGAGCCGCGGCGCAGGCGCGCCCTTTGGCGGCATGAAGCAGTCCGGTAACGGCCGCGAAGGCGGCGCATGGGGCATCGAGGACTTCATCGAGGTGAAATCCGTCTCGGGCTACGATCCAGCCGCCGCCTGACCCGCATATATGAACAGCATTGGGCCGGAGCAATCCGGCCCAATTGCCCCCCTCCCCGGCAGGCCTAGGCCTGCGGATGAAAACCGTCTAGGACAGACCCCATGAGCCTGCCAGACACCTCCTCAGACAACATTGCCCGCGCCGCGTTCGTGCCAAAGACCGTGCACAAGCGCGACATCTTCTCCGAGACAATATCTGGCACTCTGGACGGCATCCCCGATTTCCCCGTCGTGCTGCGCAAGCTGGACACCGTACCGTGGTACGCGCGCCCGATTGCCTGGGCGCTGGCCCGCAAGGAAATACGCGGCTTGCGCGCCGTCGAGGGCATCACCGGCTGTCCGGCGTTGGTGCGCGTCGACAAAACCGGCCTGCTGCGCAGCTGGACCCAAGGCACACCCCTGCAACTGGCCAAACCGGACCACATCGAATGGTACCGCGACGCCCGCCGCCTCCTGCGCGAGATGCGCCGTGCAGGCGTTACGCATAACGATATCGCAAAGCCGCAGAACTGGCTGATGACACCGGATGGCCGCGCCGCCGTGATCGACTTTCAGCTGGCCTCGGTCCACCGCAGACGTGGACGCCTCTTTCGCACGATGGCGCGCGAGGATCTGCGCCACCTGCTGAAACAGAAACGCGCCTATGCGCCTGATCTGCTGACCCCGTCCGAGCGTAACATGCTTGCGCAAAAGGCGTTGCCCTCGCGCATCTGGATGGCAACGGGCAAGCGCGCGTATAACTTCATCACGCGCCGGCTGATGAACTGGTCCGACGGCGAAGGCACCGAGGACCGTATTGAGCGCGATGGCCCCGCCCTGACAGCGGCGCTGATGGCGCACCAGGACGTCACCGATGTGGCGCTGGCGACCTATGCGCTACCTGCCAAGGGCGTTGGCCTCTATGCGTTTGTGGAAACCACGCTTGACACCGCGCAGCTAATCGCCCTCGCGCCCCAGCCACGCCCCGAAGCGATCCAACCGGTGCGCGCATTGCCCCGCCACGCCGACGGCACCCCGCGCCTCGACGCGCTGGAGCTGGTCGCCGCCAATCGTTTGGATGAGCTGGCCCTGTTGCAAGAGGGCGAGCCTGCGCTGTCAAATGCGCTGAAACCCATCATCGCCGCGCGTCTAAACCTGACAGACCGAGTGCTGCGCCCCTAAAAGGGCGCTTTCGCGCGAAACGACATGCCGCGCCCGCTTTCGGGATGATTGATGCGCAGCTCTTCAGCGTGCAGCATCATCCGGGCAAATCCATCATCCGGCGCATAGAGCGGATCACCCAATATGGGATGCCCCAGCGCCAGCAAATGCACACGCAGCTGATGCGTGCGCCCGGTCCGGGGCCGCAACCGTACCCGGCTTTCCTCCTCGGTGGCCTTCAAAACGCGATATTCCGTCAACGACGGCTTGCCAGTCTCGTGGCACACCATCTGGCGGGGCCGGTTCGGCCAGTCCACGATCAGCGGTAGGTCAATCTCGCCCGCTTTGCCCTCAATCCTGCCAGCCACCCGCGCGATGTAGCTTTTGCGCGCGCGCCGCTCCTCGAACTGCATCGAAAGGGAACGCTGCGCGTGCGGCGTCAGCGCAAACACCATCACGCCCGATGTGTCGCGGTCCAGTCGGTGCACCAGTAACGCCGTCGGAAAGGCGCCCAGCACGCGGCTGAACAAGCAATCAGCCAGATCCGCGCCCTTGCCCGGCACAGACAGCAAGCCGGCAGGCTTTTCCACGGCCAGCATCTCGTGATCGGCGTGAAGCACGTTCAGGGGCGTCATGGGCGGGTCATAGGGTGTCTGCATAGCGCCCGCTCTACCGCGCGCCGCGCTCGGCGTCCAGCACACGCGCCTGTTCGTCATGTTGGTAAAATTGCACACGCCAGAGGCGTTAAGCGCGCTCAGGCCGTCCCGTACTCGGACGACAGTGCCAGCGGGCTGATCCCAAGACTTCCCAGCGCCGCGCCCCACTTGGACTCATTTGCGGTGCCGAAAATCAACTTCTCGGTCGCCTCCGCGATCAGCCAGCCATTCTGGGTGATCTCACCCTCAAGCTGGTCCGGGCCCCAGCCGGCATAGCCGAGCGCGATCAAGGCAGCGGCAGGGCCTTCGCCAGCAGCCATGTCTTCGAGAATATCGAGCGTTGCGGTCATCGAAAAACGCGCATCAACCTCCAGTGTTGAGATCGACGACGTATATCCGGGGTCATGCAGCACAAAGCCGCGCCCCGATTCGACCGGGCCGCCAAAATGGATAGGCAGGCGGCGCGCCTTCGGCGCTGCATCTATATCCAGCTGTTCCAGCAGGTCACTCAACTTCAGATCGTCGGCCACCTTGTTGACGACAAGGCCCATGGCCCCCTCGTCTGAATGGGCACAAACAAAGATCACCGATTGATCAAAACGCGGATCCTCCATGCCCGGCATCGCAATCAGCAGGCGGCCAGTCAGGTCCATGTTCGTCAGGGTATCGGTATCGGCAACGTGGGTCATGGCACCAACAATGGCCACTCGCCAATGGCTTTGCAAGGGCACCGGGCCGACAGGTATCAGCGGCCGCATGACCCGATTGTGAATTGGCATTTGTCGCCCCATCGCGCAAAGATCGGGCTATGAAACATATCGCATCCCGCCTATTGGCCGCCGCCCTCTGCCTTGTGCCGCTTCCTGGCTTGTCGCAATCCATGGACGCCGTCACATCCGCGCGCGTGCTGCCCGGCTGGCGCATGGCCGACGGCACGCACATGGCCGCGCTGGAACTGCGCCTTGCGCCGGGGTGGAAGACATACTGGCGCGCGCCCGGCGATATCGGCATTCCGCCGCGTTTTGACTGGCGCGGCTCGCGCAACCTGAGCGGCGTCGAGGTGGAATGGCCCACGCCAGAGCCTATGGACCAGGGCGGCATGACCGCCATCGGCTATCACGGCACGGTTATTTTGCCGCTGCACGTGCTGGCCCAGCAACCCGCGCGCGACATCACGCTGGATGGAAGCGTCGACATCGGCGTCTGCCGCGACGTGTGCATCCCATTGACGCTGAGCCTTGCCGGAGATCTGCCTGCCGCCACCACTCAGCGTGACCCGCGTATCATCGCGGCATTGGCCGACCGCCCGCTGACCGCAGCCGAGGCTGGCGTGACCTCCCTGCGCTGCACGATCACGCCAGATGACAAGGGCGGCCTGCGCCTGCGCGCCGAAATGTCGCTGCCCAGTGGCGGCGGCACTGAGATCGCAGTGATCGAGGCCAGTGATCCGAACATTTGGGTCGCGCAGCCGCGTATCGCGCGGCAGGGCGATAGGTTCGTCGCTGAGACGCGGATGGCGCATATCGAGGGGCGGCCCTTTGCACTGGATCGCTCGGGCATCCGCCTGACCGTCCTTAGCGCGGGCCGCGCGGTAGATATCAGGGGCTGCCCCGGCGGTTAGGCGTATGCAGCGCCTGCGCAATGGCCAATGCCGCATAGAGCATCAGCACCAGCGCAGTCGCACCCATCAGAAACGCCAGCAAGCCGCCTAGAACCGGGTCCATCCCTGCCGTCATCGGCATCAGCGCGGTAACAAAGCCGAGTAATTCACCCGTCCACATTGCTACGCCCATCGTCGCCGCGAACCATGCCGCTATCGCCGCGACGCCGCCCAGCATCGCGCGCCGCACGCTGCCGGCGCGAAACCGCAGGCCCCGGCGCAAGGCGGCCGTCTGGCGCGCCACGTCGTGCTGCACCGCCATCAGCGCAGGCACGACCAGCAGCACCAGCACCATGCCAAAGCCGAGGCCATAGACCAGCGTGATAACCGTAGGCTTCAGAAATTGCGCCTGCTGGCTACGCTCGAAGAGCAGCGGCGCAAGACCCAGCACGGTGGTCAGCGTCGTCAGCATCACGGGGCGCAGCCGGTCGGCCACACCGTCGATAATCGACGGAATCAGGCCGCGCGTCTCGGCATATTCGTCGATGGTCGTCACCAGCACGATAGAATCGTTGATGATGATGCCGGTCATGCCAAGCAGCCCAACAACCGTAAACATGCTCAGCGGCACGTCCCACGCGTGATGGCCGTAGATCGTACCGACCAGACCGAAGGGGATGATCGCCATCACCACGATCGGCCGGGTCCAGCTGCCGAACACCAGCGCCAACACCAGATAGATACCCAACAGCGTCAGCATCAGCCCCAGCAGCGCATCATTCAGAAAGTCGTTTTCCTGCTCGGCGAGGCCAGACATGCGCCAGTCCACCTGCAGCTCGGACGCGATGCGCGGCAGGATATCGGTGCTCAACAGGCGCTGGACCTCGGACGCACGTGCTGGGTCGTCCTCGGATATCTCACCCGTCACGCTGATCAGACGTACGCCGTTCTCGCGCCGCACGGTGGAAAATCCGTCGCGCCGCTCGGCCGAAACGATGTCGGCCAGTGGCACATAAGCGCCGCCGGGTGTGCGCAACTGTGTCCGCTCCAGAAAGTCTGCCGTTAGGCTGCCCTTGGGCAACTCGACGCGCACTTCGGCGCTGCGCGGGCCCACAGGATAGGTCGCAGCCTCGATCCCGTTCAACCGCGCGCGCAATTCGCGCCCCAGTGTGTCTATGCCAAAGCCGAGGGCGGCACCCTGCGGGGTCAGGTCAAGCACCAACTCTTCTTTGTCATAGGCCAGATCGTCCTCGACGCCTGAGATCTCGGGAAAGGCCAGCAGCGCCTCCTTTAGTGCTTGCGACGCCGCCTTGAGCGTGGGCGCATCAGCGCCGTAGAACTGCACGTCCAGCGCATCGCCCCCCGGCCCGCTGTGCCAGCCCCGAAAGCTGACTGTTTCGGCCAGCGGGTGCTGCACGATCCTCTCCTGCAACGCCGCCGCGAACGCAAAGCTGCTATAGGGGCGCAGGTCGGCCTCTATCAATTCGATGGAAATGGCGCCCAGTTGGTCCGGCTCCTTCGTGTCGGTCCCGGTCAGACCACGGCCCGCGTTGCCGCCGATTTCGGCGATGACGTAATCCAGCGGATTGCGCCCATGTTCTGCCTCGTACTCAGCGGCCAATTCCCGCGTTGCGCGCTGCATTTCGCGCAGCATCTCAAACGAATCGGCGCGCGTGGCGCTGGGGGCCATTGCAAAGTTGCCCGTCAC
>JAGXGX010000080.1 GCA_024636515.1 Roseovarius sp. | reverse complement strand
GCTATGCATCACACACAGGCCGCGCCACTGGCATACATTCACTGGCAGCAGCATTCGGCGACATGAAGAGCAAAGTGGCACGCCGTCGTTCGTACCGCCAGACGATCACGGCGCTGTCGCAACTGTCCGATCACGAGCTTGCTGATCTGGGGCTTAGCCGCAGCACGATCCCCAGCCACGCATGGCAGGCCGTCCACGGAACGCGCCGCCAAGCCTAACGAATTCGCCCGCAAGACGCGCGGGCGCACAGAGATCCGGATGCTAATTCCTCCTCCCGGTGGCATCCGGGCATGGCGGTGGCCCTACTCCTCCTCCCTGAGGGCCGCCGCTGACTACCTCTCGCAATGCGAGACGGAGGATCAATCAGACACATGACTTTTGGACCGGCACGAAGCCCGATAAGGGATTGCGCCGGTTGTCCGCGTTTTGATTTGTGTATTTTTATACTGGTGCAGCGTGGGCGGCGTGCGAGCAATCACCCCTCCGGGATGTTTTGCATGTGCCGTTCGCCGCGCGCCTCGGACAAGGCCATCTGCTTTTGCCGTTCGCGAAAGCGATCCTTTGCGGCCTCATCCGTCTCACCCGCACATTGATGGCAGGCGACGCCCTGCTCGTACTCTGGCCGCTGCATATCGGCGGGCAAGATCGGTCTGCGGCAGGCATGGCACAGGAGGTGCGGCCCCTCGGTGAGGCCATGCCCAACCGACACGCGCCCGTCAAAAACAAAGCAGTCGCCCTGCCAAGTGCTCTTGGCGGCGGGCACCTCTTCTAGGTATTTAAGAATACCGCCTTTGAGGTGATAGACATCTTCGACACCCTGCCCCAGCAGGTAGTTCGTCGATTTTTCGCAGCGGATGCCCCCGGTGCAAAACATGGCGATGCGCTTGTTGTGAAAGCGGTGCTTGTTCGCCTCCCACCATGCCGGAAACTCGCGAAAGCTGGCGGTTTCGGGGTCGACGGCACCCTCAAATGTGCCGATGGCAACCTCGTAGTCATTGCGTGTGTCGATCACGGCGACATCCGGCTGCGCGATCAGATCGTTCCAATCGGCGGGCGCGATGTAGTGGCCGGCGCGCGCACGCGGATCGACGCCCGGTTGTCCCATGGTGACGATCTCGGCCTTAAGCTTCACCTTGAGCCTACCAAAAGGCTGCTTTGGACTGGTACTCTCCTTATGCTCCAGATCCGCGCAGCCGGGCCAGTTGCGCAGATGCGCAAGTGCAGCATCAATGCCAGCCCGCGGCCCCGCGATGGTGCCATTGATCCCCTCACCCGCTAGGATAAGCGAGCCGGTGATGCCCTCTGCACGGCACAGATCTAACAGCGGCGCCCTCAAGGCGGCGGGATCATCCAGTCGACAAAAGTGATAGAGTGCGGCGATGGTAAACATGCGCGCGGGTTTAGGCCCAAGGGCCGCGCACGGCAAGGGGTCGATATTGACGCACGCGGCAGCGACGCCTACCGATTACGTACAAAGAGGAGAGAGTGATGACAGGCGCCCTAATCGTAATCGACATGCAAAACGATTTCTGTCCCGGCGGCGCGCTGGCCGTGGCGGGCGGGGACGAGATTGTAGACGGCATCAACGCACGCATGGCCGATTTTAGCGCCGTGATTCTAGCGCAGGACTGGCATCCGGCAGGTCATTCATCCTTTGCCTCGTCCCATCCGGGCGCGCAGGCTATGGACGTGACGGACATGCCCTACGGGCCGCAGATCCTGTGGCCGGATCATTGCGTGCAGGGCAGTGTGGGTGCCCAATTCCATTCCAAACTGAAGACGAACCGCGTAGACCTAATTCTGCGCAAGGGTACGAACCCTGCGATCGACAGCTATTCGGCGTTCTTTGAGAACGACCACCAGACGCCAACGGGACTCGACGGATATCTGCGCACGCGCGGTATGACAGCGCTGACGATGGTGGGGCTGGCGCTGGATTTTTGTGTCAACTTTTCGGCCGTCGATGCCGCCCGATTGGGATACACTGTGCAGGTCGAAACGTCGCTTTGCCGGGGGATCAATGCGGCTGGCTCCATGGACGCGGCGCTGTCGGGGATGCGCGCAGCGGGCGTGACGCTTATCTGATGCGGGCGCCGCGCAGCGCCCAGACGCGGGCAAGGGTGGCACCGCATACCGCGCCCAACGCGTCAGCAACAAGGTCTGCGCCCTCACGCTCGCGGCCTACATAAGGCTGCACCAGCTCGATCATAGCGCCAAACAAGACCGCCGCGAGGATAACCGCCCAAATACGGCGCGGATAAGCGATGCCCAGCGGCGCAGCCAGAAGGGCAAAGCCGACGAAATGCTGCAACTTATCATTGGTGGCTGGTCCGACGGATGGCACCGAAGGCGACAGCGTCATAACCCCGAGAAGCACCGCCAGCAAACACGTGACGACCCAAGCCCAACGGGCGGCGCGGTGCGAGGACGGCGGGTAGATCATTTCGAAAGCTCCGAAATCGGGGGCGGGAGGGGGGAAAGAGGACGGCAACGCAGGCCATGATACCTAGCGCCGTGCGTCCCAACTGCTAGAGGCATGGCGGCGCGTATAGAACTCGCCCATCAACCCGATCATCGTCAGCGTGATCGCGACGACGATGGGATATGTCACATTGGAATTATGCGGCGAATAGTTGACGAACACGTACCCGCGCGCTTGGTCGATCGTGTGAAATAGCGGATTCCAATCGAATAGCATTAGCATGTAGTTGGGCAGCGTGTTTGCTACGAACATTTTGCCGGAAGCGATCATGTTGGCCCGCTGGTAAACGGTGGCAAAGGTCGCGACGAAGGTGGGAAACCATGGCTTTACCGCCAAGAGGACCAGACCGATAGCCGCGCCGGTAAACCAAGACAGCAACAGCATGCCAATGGCGGCAAAAGGATACTCAACCTCAAACGCGTGAACGCCCACATGATAGGCAAAAAGGATCACCGTCATAGAGAACGCCTGGATATAAAGCGCGCCCAGCGCCGCCGAAGTGATCGAAATGGCAGTGGTCATCGGCGCATGCTTCATCATCGGCGATGACGGCCCCTCAGCGCCAACGACGGCGCCCAGCGCTTTGACATGCGTGAGAAAGAGGAAGATCCCCGACATGATATACAGCAGGAAATCGCCGCGCAGCGCTGCACCGCGCAAACCCAGCACCGTGAACATGACGTAGAAGGTCGCAAGGAATACCATCGCCTGAAGGATATTAAGCCCGATGGCCATAAAGGCATTACCATGCGACTTGCGCACTTCGCGCACGGTCGAGTGGTAGATTAGCTCTAGGATCGAAACCGCAGCGTGCAGCTTTGACTTGCGGTGGTAGACCCGTTGAAACATCGCCTCGCCCTGCGCCTAAGATCTTGCTGTCTATCACGGATTTCTTGCTGTTCCGTTGACATCGCACCATAAGGAACCGAACCTTCTACCGCAACAGCGCGTTGCGGACCCTATTGCGCAGGAGAGCCGAGCTTTGGACCACGCCAGACTGACCACCGTGATGCGCCGCCTGGCGCTGGAGGCCGGGGACGCAATCATGCAGATCTATGGCCAGGACGATTTCGACATCAAATCAAAATCCGACGACAGCCCCGTCACCGCCGCCGACGAGGCCGCCGATGCGCTGATCTCGGCCGGGCTGCGCGCAGAATTTCCTGATGTCGCATTGGTGACCGAAGAGCAGGCCGCATCGCACACGCTGCGCGCCGATACGTTCCTGATCGTTGACCCGCTGGACGGGACCAAAGAATTCATCCATCGCCGCGGCGATTTCACGGTCAATATCGCCTATGTTGAAAATGGTGTGCCGACGCGCGGCGTTGTCTATGCGCCCGCCAAGGGCCGCATGTTCTACACGCTACCTGATGGAACGGCCGTCGAGGAAACAGGTCCGCTGGACAAGAGCGACATCGGCGCGCAGACAGCGATCCGCGTATCCGAGCCGGACAATTCGGCGCTGATGGTCGTCGCGTCTAAATCTCACCGCGATCAGGCAACCGACGACTATATCGGCAAATATGCCGTCAAGGACAGCAAGAGCGCCGGCAGCTCGCTGAAGTTCTGTCTGATCGCGACGGGCGAGGCTGACATATATCCGCGCGTTGGCCGCACGATGGAATGGGATACAGCTGCGGGCCATGCGGTGCTGGCCGGTGCGGGCGGGCGCGTTGTCCGCTTTGACGATCACACACCGCTGACCTACGGCAAGGACAGTTATGCAAATCCTTTTTTCATCGCCTGCGCACCCGGCGTCACGCTAAAGCAGGCCTAGGCCCATCTCGGGCAAGGCTGCACAGACGCGTACAAATGTATTGATGCCACTCACGAATAGCGCCTCACGCCTCTCCCATTCAGCGGGCATTTGCCGTAAACCCACCGCAAGCGACATGGACGAAGCAATACCTTTGAGACGCGAACATCATCTGTTACCAGTTTAGACCCTTTGATACGAAAAGAGAGAGACATCATGCGGAGCAAAGTCACGAAGGCAATCTTTCCCGTCGCAGGCATGGGAACACGCTTTCTTCCGGCAACCAAATCGGTGCCAAAAGAAATCATGACGCTCGTTGACCGCCCACTGGTGCAATATGCCATTGATGAGGCGCGCTCGGCAGGGATCAAGGAATTCATCTTCGTCACCTCGCGCGGCAAGGGCGCGCTTGAGGATTACTTCGACAATGCGCCCCAGCTGGAGCAGGCGCTGCGCAAAAAGGGCAAGACCGAGCTTCTGGAAATCTTGAAATCCACCAATATGGACTCTGGCGAGATCGCGTATATGCGCCAGCACAAGCCGCTGGGTTTGGGCCATGCCGTCTGGTGCGCCCGCCGCTTGGTCGGAAACGAGCCGTTTGCCGTAATCCTGCCCGACGATGTCATCGCCGCCGAGAAATCATGCCTTCAGCAGATGGTCGAGGCCTTTGAGGAAACCCAAAGCAATATCGTGGCCGCGATGGAGGTGCCTGATGACAAGGCATCGTCCTACGGCATCCTAGACATCAAAGAGGATATGGGCGCGCTGGTTTCGACCAAGGGTATGGTCGAGAAGCCCGCCCCCGGCACGCAACCCTCCAATCTGGCCGTGATCGGGCGTTATATCCTGACGCCCACCGTCCTACAAAAGCTGAACAAGAAAACAGTCGGCGCGGGCGGTGAAATCCAGCTGACTGATGCCATCGACGACGCGCGCAACGACGGCGAAGAGGTCTACGGCCTCCGCTTCAAGGGGACGCGCTATGACTGCGGCTCCAAAGCCGGCTTCCTGCAAGCCACCGTAGCGTTTGCACTGGCACGCAGCGAATTGCGCGACGATCTGTTTAAGTTTATTCAGGATATGGTCGCAGCGGACAAAGCCGCAGAATGATCAGAGCCGAAGGAACGCAGACGTGACCAATATTCTGGTGACAGGCGGCGCCGGCTATATCGGCAGCCACGCCTGTAAGGCGCTGAGGCTGGCGGGATATACCCCCGTGACCTACGACAATCTGATTACCGGCTGGGCCGATGCCGTTAAATTCGGCCCGTTCGAGCAGGGCGAGTTGACCGATCGGAAGCGGCTGGATCAGGTTTTTGCCGCCTATAATCCCGTCGCGGTCATGCACTTCGCCGCACTAAGCCAAGTGGGCGATGCTATGCGCCTACCCGGGATCTACTGGCACAACAATGTCGCCGGGTCGCTGACCCTGATGGAGGCGGCGGTTCATGCCGGGTGCCTCGACTTTGTCTTTAGCTCGACCTGTGCGACCTACGGCGATCAGGATAACGTAGTTCTGAACGAGGACAGCGCGCAGTACCCGGTCAACGCCTACGGCAAGTCCAAGCGCGCGATCGAGGATATGCTGGCCGATTTCGAGTTTGCCCATAGCCTGCGCCACGTCATTTTCCGCTATTTCAACGTCGCCGGCGCGGACCCGGATGGCGAGGTGGGAGAGTTTCATAGGCCCGAGACGCATCTGGTGCCGCTGCTGTTGGATGCCATCGACGGCAAGCGCGCTGCACTGACAGTATTCGGCAGCGATTACGATACGCCCGATGGCACCTGCATCCGCGATTACGTGCATGTCTGCGATCTGGTCGATGCACATATTCTGGGCCTGAAATGGCTGGAGCGCGGCGAGGATAGCCGGGTCTTCAATCTTGGCACCGGCTCCGGCTTTTCTGTGCGCGAGGTGATCGGTCATGCGGGCGCTGTGACGGGCCGCGACGTGCCGGTGATCGAGGGGCCACGCCGACCCGGCGATTGTACCAAGCTGGTATCAGGATCGTCCCGCGCCGAGGCCGAGCTGGGATGGATGCCTACGCGCAGCACGATGGACCGCATGATCGAGGATGCGTGGCACTGGCACCGAACAGGGCAATACGAAAAATAAGCGAGACCTGCACCGCAGCGAGGCTGGCGGAGATACAATGACCAAGAGCGCGCAGATCAGGGCGGCAGGCGCGGCGGCGGCAATGGCCTATCGCCTGCGTTGGAAGCGTCGCCGCCTGTTGTGGCGCAGCTACCGCAAACGCCGCCAGCTAAGCGTTGTAGCCGATCGCACCCGGCAGATCATCCCCGGTGCGATCCTGTGCTTTTCCACCATGCGGAACGAGGCGGTGCGCCTGCCCTTCTGGCTGGAGCATCATCGCAAATTGGGCGTCGATCATTTCCTGATCGTGGACAATGGCTCGGACGATCAAACACAGGACTACCTCAGCGATCAGCCTGATGTGTCGCTCTGGGGCACGCCGCACAGCTATCGATTGTCGCGTTTCGGCGTCGATTGGCTGACATGGCTGCAAATGCGGCACGGTCATGGTCACTGGTGCCTGACGCTGGATGCTGATGAGATCATGATGTATCCCAACCATGACACGCGCCCCCTGCCTGCCCTTACTGAATGGCTGGATATGAAGGAGGTTCGCTCCTTTGGCGCGCTGATGCTGGATATGTATCCCAAGGGGCCGCTCAGCACTTCAACTTATGTAGCAGGCAATGATCCTGTGGATGTGCTGCCGTGGTTCGACGGCGGCAACTATATGATCCAAAAGCAGGAACTTCTCGAAAACCTTTGGATCCAAGGCGGCCCCCGCGCGCGCGTATTCTTTGCGAATAAGCCGCGCCGCGCCCCTACGATGGGCAAGATACCCTTGGTCAAATGGGATCGCCGTTATGTCTAT
>JAGXGX010000079.1 GCA_024636515.1 Roseovarius sp. | reverse complement strand
CCTGCGCATCGAATGGCAGATCATAAAGTTCAAAAAGCATGGCAGAATCACCCCATCGGACCCGTGGCAAAGATCAGCTTTAAAAGGGGTTTCTCACGCAAACGTCAAGGCGCGCAGGCGGCTACCGCGTTCCGGGCAAGGCGCCCGTTCTGGAATTATATTCCGACTTCCAGCACCCCCGCGAACAATCTTCGCGACCACGGTCGGCCGCACCGAAAACAGACCCTAAATTGCGGCGCTACTCAAATTCCATCTGCTCGAACACACGCCCGGCATTCTTGGTCGCCAATTCCTCGAACGTATCGAGATTGGCATAGGGCGACTGATCCACGTAATAGGCCTCGGCCAACCCGCCGCCCTCCTCCAACAGATCGCCGATCTTACCGCGGAGATACACAAGGTAGTCTTTGGTATAGCGCCGGACCTGATCCATGTTGGTGGGATGCCCGTGACCGGGGATGACATAAGTCGCGCCCAGCGGCTCAAACTCGGCATCCCACGTCTCTAGCCAATCGGCGGTATAGGTGTCGGCGAAAATTGGCAGCAGCCGCTCGTGAAAGGCCATATCGCCCGATATCACGAGGCTTTGTTCGGGCAGCCAGAGAACGATATCTCCGGGCGAATGAGCCGGGCCTAGATACCGCGCCTCTATGCGAAGATCGCCCATCTCGACGATGTATTCCTCCTCGAACGTCTCGGTCGGGCCTTGCACTTCGGTCCACTCGGCGCGGTCTTTGTTATAGCGCTTCATATCCGCGAGGATCGCGCTCCCATTTTCCGCGACCACTTGGGCAGCATCGACATGCGCGACGATAGGCACACCCTGCTCGGTCCAATAGTTATTTCCCAGAACTGCGTGCCCCTGCCCGTTCTCGTTAAAGACCAACTTGACCTCTTGGTCGGTGACCGCCTTGATCTCGTCATGCAGGGCCTTGGCTAGCCCATAGGACGCGCCGCCATTCATCACGACAACGCCGTCCCCGGTAACGATAAAGCTGAGGTTATTGTTGTGGCCCGCGTTCTCGTATGTGGGCGGGGCGGTGGCGCCGATGGCGGAAAAGACGCCCGGGATCACCTCGTAGGGTTTGTCATACAGCAGTGAGGCTGGATACTTGTCAGCGATATCCTCGCTGGCATGGGCGGCAGTGGTGGCAGTGGCGGCCAATATAAAAGGCAGAATCCAGCGCATCATACGTCCTCCGGAACAAAGCGATAGGCGTCGCCAGACCGCTCGACCCGGCCCAGCCCGCCATGTGGCAGGTGAAATCCCAGCAAGGCGATATCATCCGTAGCAAGCTGGTCCAGCAGGCGCATCCGCGTCTTGGCGCCCAGATCGGCGTCCTGATCCGCGCCGCTGGCCCAGTCCGGACGATCAAAGGCCACGTGCTCGTTGCCGATCGCGTCGCCCCCGACCATCACGGCGCTGGATCCATCGCGAATTTCAAACGACATGTGCCCGGGCGTGTGGCCGTGCGTGGCATGTGCCATGACACCCGGTAGAATTTCTGTACCGTCATTGAAAAAGCTGATCTGATCCTCAATCGCCGCCAGCCTGCGCGCGGCACCCACGGCAAAGGACGCGCGCGCCTCCCCTATGGTGTCCACCGTGTTTGGGTCTGTCCAGTAATCCCACTCGCCCTGCCCCATCATCAGCTGGGCATCCGGAAAGATCGGGTCGTCGAAATCGTCCAAAATGCCCCACAGATGGTCGGGATGGGCGTGGGTGAACACGACATGGGTGATGTCCTCGGGCGTCAGCCCTTCGGCCTCAAGGCTGCTCAGTAGTTTGCCCGCACTCGGCATGAAGGCGGGGCCAGATCCTGCGTCAAATAGCACGATCCGACCTTCTTGCCGCAGCAAAGTCAGGTTGCACGGCGGCTCTAGCTGATCGCGGGGCACGTTGTGTCTGGACAGGATCAGATCAAGTTCGCCTTCGGGCAGGCCCTGAAAAAAGAACTCCGCCGGCAGCACAAGATTGCCGTCGCTGAGGCTAATCACTTCGCTCGATCCTAGCTGCAGTGAAGTCCTCGCAAACAAGGCGGTTGGCCCTCCGCAAAGCGCAGTTGCGCCCAAACCCGCAATAACCCGCCTTCTGTCGATCTGCATGAGATATCTCCCCCACTCGGAAACAAATTCCATTTGCTGAATATCGCACCATAGCCGGAAATAATGCAAGACTTCGCTCGCCTGCGGGGCCAGCATCTGCGCATATCCGCAGGCGCGCTGGTCAACCATCTTCGTTGCCATCAGGGGCAACATATGCTTACTTTTCGATCTATTCGCGGTGGATGGGGCGAATTCACCAAGGTTTTTTCACCGAGACAGGCGCCATTTGCGCGTGCCAGTCCCGGAAATGGGGATGATAATCAAACGTGAAAATTGGTGTTCCGGAGGAAGTCTTCGAAGGTGAAGCGCGTGTCGCGATGACACCCGACAGCGCGATACAGTTGCAAAAACTGGGATTTGAGTGTGCCATTCAGAGCGGCGCGGGACGTCTCGCCGGTTTTGCCGATGCCGATTATAAGGCTGTTGGCGTCGAGGTGATAAAAACCGCCGCCGCGCTGTGGAAAGCCAGCGACATCATCGCAAAGGTTCGTCCACCAAATAGCGCCGAGCTAAAGCGCCTGAGCAGTGATAAAACGCTAATCTCGTTCTTTGATCCCAGCGGCAATGACGCAGGGATGGAGGCCGCGCGCGCTTCGGGTGCCAGCGTGATCGCTATGGAAATGGTGCCGCGCATCAGCCGCGCCCAGAAAATGGACGCGCTGTCGTCTATGGCAAATATCGCTGGCTACCGCGCCGTGATTGAGGCCAGCAGCAATTTCGGTCGTTTCTTTACCGGACAGATCACCGCGGCGGGCAAAGTACCGCCCGCGCGTGTGCTGGTGATCGGCGCTGGTGTTGCGGGCCTCGCCGCGATCGGCACCTCTACGTCGCTGGGTGCGGTCACGCTGGCCTTTGACGTGCGCCCAGAAGTGGCCGAGCAGGTCGAAAGCATGGGCGCCGAATTCGTCTATCTGGACTTTGACGAACAACACGATGATGCGGCAACGGGCGGGTATGCCGCCGTTTCCAGCCCCGAATTTCGCGAGGCGCAGCTGGCCAAGTTCCGCGAACTGGCACCAAATATCGACATCGTCATCACAACGGCCCTCATCCCGAATCGCGAAGCGCCCGAGCTGTGGACCCAAGATATGGTCAAGGCGATGAAGCCGGGATCGGTGATCGTAGATCTGGCCGCCGAAAAGGGTGGCAACTGCAAGCTGACGGTAAAAGACGAGAAGATCGTCACCGAAAACGGCGTCACCATCATCGGCTATACCGATTTTCCTAGCCGCATGGCTGCGCAGGCCTCCAGCCTCTATTCCACGAACATCCGTCACATGATGACAGATCTGACCCCTGAAAAGGACGGGCAGGTCGTGCACAACATGGACGACGATGTCATTCGCGGCGCAACCGTTATCCACGCGGGCGAGATCACCTATCCGCCGCCACCGCCCAAGATCAAGGCGATCGCGGCCCAGCCGAAACAAACCGCCCCTGCCCCTACGGCACAAGAGCGCAAGGCGCAGGAGTTGGCCCTCTTTCGCAAGCAGTCAAAAACACAGGTGGGCATGCTGGCCCTCGGCGCTGCAGTCATGGTGCTGATCGGTGCCTTCGCACCCGAAAGCTTCATGAGCCATTTCATCGTTTTCGTGCTGGCCTGTTTCATCGGCTTTTCGGTCATCTGGAACGTATCTCATTCCCTGCACACGCCGTTGATGGCGGTGACGAATGCCATCTCCGGCATTGTCATTCTAGGAGCTTTGCTGCAAATCGGATCGGGCTCGTGGCTTGTCGTGTTCCTCGCCGCGGTGTCGATTTTCATCGCCAGTATCAACATCGTGGGGGGCTTCCTCGTGACGCGCCGCATGTTGGCGATGTTCCAGAAATCCTGAGAGGACAGCAAAAATGACAATCGGAATCGTAGCTGCGGCCTACATCGCAGCAGCCGTCCTATTCATCCTGTCACTCGGCGGGCTATCGGGCCAAGAAAGCGCCAAGCGCGCCGTGTGGTATGGCATCGTCGGCATGGGCGCGGCCGTGGTGGCCACCGTCTTCGGCCCGGGCGTGGGCAACTGGTTTATCATCTTATTGATGATCGCGGGTGGTTCAGTCCTTGGCTGGTATGTGGCCAAGCTGGTCGAGATGACCGAGATGCCCCAGCTTGTCGCTGCGCTGCACTCCTTCGTGGGCCTTGCCGCCGTCTTTATCGGCTTCAACGCCTATCTTGAGCTGCAATCGGTGCTGGCGCTCAAGGCCACAATGCCCGCAGGGGCCGACGCCGCATGGCTAGATCAGCAGGGCCTGACCGGCTTTGCCAAATCCCTCGCCAGCAAAAGCGAGGCCGAGCGGACCATCCTGCGCGCCGAGGTGTTTCTAGGCGTCTTTATCGGTGCGGTGACGTTCACCGGATCGGTCGTCGCTTTCGGCAAGCTTGCGGGCAAGATTACGTCCAAGGCCGAAAAGCTGCCCGGCGGGCATGCGTTAAATGCGATCGCGGCAGGCCTGTCGGTTCTCCTTCTCATCCTTTTCATGGGCGGCGCAGGCATTTGGACGCTGCTATTGATGACGCTATTGGCGTTCTTTATCGGCTACCACCTGATCATGGGGATCGGCGGCGCGGACATGCCTGTCGTCGTGTCGATGCTAAACTCCTATTCCGGCTGGGCGGCGGCGGCGATCGGCTTCTCGCTGGGCAATGATCTGTTGATCGTGACGGGCGCGCTCGTCGGCTCCTCGGGTGCGATCCTTAGCTACATCATGTGCAAGGCGATGAACCGCTCTTTCGTTTCGGTGATCCTCGGCGGTTTTGGCAATACGTCCGGCCCCGCGATGGAGGTCGAGGGCGAACAGGTGGCCATCGACGCCGACGGCGTTGCGACCGCGCTGAATGACGCCTCCAGCGTCGTGATCGTGCCGGGCTATGGCATGGCGGTGGCACAGGCACAGGGCGCTGTATCGGATCTGGCGTCCAAGCTACGCGCCAGAGGCAAGACCGTACGCTTTGCCATCCACCCCGTCGCGGGGCGCCTGCCCGGCCATATGAATGTGCTGTTGGCCGAGGCAAAGGTGCCATATGACATCGTGCTGGAAATGGACGAGATCAACGACGATCTGGCATCAACCGATGTGGTCATCGTGATCGGGTCGAACGACATCGTAAACCCCGCCGCGCAGGACGATCCCAATTCGCCCATCGCCGGAATGCCGGTGCTGCGTGTGTGGGAGGCGCGTCAGGTCTTTGTGTCAAAGCGCGGACAAGGCACCGGCTATTCCGGCATTGAAAATCCGCTATTCTACAAGGATAACACGCGGATGTTCTACGGCGATGCCAAGGTATCGATCAACGCGCTGTTGCCGCTGATTGATTGACGTGTGCGCCTTGCGGGCAAAGGTATGGTTCAGTGGCGCCCACCACTGCCAGAGACGTTTGGGCGCACGAAAGGGACGAAATGGACGCTGGCAATGGGCATTGGATTGACCAGTTCGAGGGGTTAAAGAGCCTGCCGAATGATCTGCGCGAGGCGCTGATCGCAGGAAGCAAGGTGGTAGACGTTCCCGAAGGCACGGCGATTTTCGAGCCGGGGAAATCGGCGGATAATCTGCTCTTGCTGCTTGATGGCACTGTGCGGGTTCAGCAAAAATCGGACACCGGACGTGAGGTGTTTCTCTACCGCGTCCATGCCGGAGAAAGCTGTGTTTTAACTACGGCCTGCATGCTGGCCTTTGAGGATTACGCAGCAGACGGGGTGGCAGAAACCGACGTGCGCGCAGTTGCGATACCGCGCGCCACCTTTGACGACTTGGCTGGCCGTTCGTCCGTGTTCCGGGAATTCATCTTCAAGGCCTATTCGCGGCGCATCACTGACCTGTTCACTCTGATCGACGATATCGTATTTCAACGCATGGACGTGCGCCTTGCCGCGCGCCTGCTAGAGCTTGCGGAGGGTGACGTCATCCGCGCAACGCATCAGGTGCTTGGTACCGAGCTTGGCACCGCGCGCGAAGTCGTCTCGCGTATTCTATCTGAATTTCAGCGTCGCGGCTGGATTGAACAGCGCCGGGGCGAAATCCGGGTCATCTCGCGAACAGCGCTTGATCGCTTGGCCCGCGCCGCCAAAGAACGGTGACCAAGTCACCGACAGACCCGGCCCCGATAAGCTAGAGTGATCGCGACGGTGATTCCTGAAGGGGGACCAAACATGACCAAAAACATGGGAACGATTGATCGCGGGCTGCGGGCCGTGGTGGGGATCGCCTTGCTGATTGGGGCTTTTGCCTACGACTACGGCGCAGGCGGCTGGTTGCATTGGGCAATGATCGTGGCGGGTGCAATTTTTGTGCTGACCGCCGTTATCGGTAACTGCCCACTCTATTCTATATTCGGCATCCGAACTTGCCAGAGGTAAGCGCGATGGAAACTATATTCACACCTTGGCAATCCTTGGCGGGCGGCGCCCTGATCGGGCTTGCCGCTACTTTGCTGATGCTCAGCCTTGGCCGAATTTTCGGTGCAACAGGAATACTAAGCGGGCTTGTCTCGCTGGGACCGGCGCAGGATCGGGTATGGCGACTGGCGCTTTTGCTGGGCATGGTCAGCGGCCCCCTTGCGGTCCTGTTGGTGACCGGGCAGATGCCAACTGTGCAGGTGCCGGTCTCGGCCCTTATGCTGGTAATCGGCGGCTTGGCGGTGGGCGTTGGCGTCACTTATGGGTCTGGCTGCACGTCCGGTCACGGCGTGTGCGGGATTGCACGGCAGTCTCCACGGTCGTTCATAGCTGTGCTGACTTTCATGATCGCCACAGCCGCCACCGTGTATATCCTGCGCCACGTGATCGGAGTATAATTCATGAGACTTCTTTCCACCTATCTGATCGGGCTGATCTTTGGCGTCGGCATCTCGATCTCGGGCATGGCGAACCCTGCCAAAGTTCTGAACTTCTTTGACTTTGCAGGAACTTGGGATCCATCGCTCGCATTCGTCATGGGCGGCGCCGTGGTTGTGACCTTCATCGGCTACCGCCTTGTTCTGACGCGCAATCGTCCGGTTTTCGACGAGGGTTTCGCACTGCCCACCAACCGTAAAATTGACCTTCCGTTGATTGGCGGCTCGGCCCTCTTCGGCGTCGGCTGGGGCATCGCGGGCTTCTGCCCCGGTGGGTCGCTGCCTGCGCTTGGCACCGGTCGGTGGGAGGTTCTACTCTTCGTGGCTGCCATGGTGGCGGGCATTTGGCTTGCGAAATTCCTACAGTCGGTGGGCGGCGCCGCTACCGCGAAATCGTAGTTTGCGGGCGACGTGGGTCATCATGCGCTTCGCCACCAGCATTGAACTCCCTCCCTGCCTCGCCTGATCTAGACCCGCTTGAAAGAATTTCATGACGCCGAACCTGTCCAGATACCTGCCCATCTTGGAATGGGGCTCGCGTTACAACCGCGCCAATCTGAGCGGCGATCTGATTGCCGCTGTGATTGTGACGATCATGCTGATCCCGCAGTCGCTGGCCTATGCGCTATTGGCCGGATTGCCGCCAGAGACCGGGCTTTATGCCTCAATCGCGCCGATCGTGCTTTATACCCTATTCGGAACCAGCCGCACATTGGCAGTCGGCCCGGTCGCCGTAGTCTCGTTGATGACGGCTGCGGCTGTGGGGGAGGTCGCTCAGGCGGGCACTGCTGGCTATGCCGTCGCGGCCTTGACGCTCGCGGGATTGTCGGGCGCGATGCTACTTGTCTTGGGTATTTTTCGGCTTGGTTTTCTGGCGAACTTCTTGTCGCATCCCGTAATCGCCGGTTTTATCACTGCTTCGGGCATCCTGATTGCGGTCAGTCAGCTGCGCTACATACTAGGCATCGATGGCGGCGGACACACCCTGCCGGAAATGCTGAGTTCTCTCGCGCAAAACTTCGGCGACGTGAACGGTGCAACTCTGATCCTAGGCGTCGGCGCGACGGCATTCCTGTTTTGGGTCCGCAAAGGTCTGAAACCTCTACTGCAAAAGATTGGCCTGCCATCCGGCACGGTGAACATCCTGTCAAAGGCCGGGCCCGTCCTTGCCATCGCGGTCACTACGACGGCGACCGCACTATTGGGCTTGGCCGAGCGTGGCGTGGCGATTGTCGGAACCGTCCCGCAGGGGTTGCCGCCTTTGACGCTGCCCAGCTTTGCGCCTGACCTGGTTGGCGCGTTGCTGCTGCCGGCGCTGCTTATCTCCATCATCGGCTTTGTGGAATCCATTTCCGTCGCGCAGACACTGGCGGCCAAGAAACGTCAACGCATTGATCCCGACCAAGAGTTGATCGGCCTCGGCGCGGCAAACTTGGGGGCAGCCCTCTCCGGCGGCTTCCCAGTCACGGGCGGGTTCTCCCGCTCTGTCGTGAACTACGATGCCGGGGCGGAAACGCCCGCCGCCGGAGCCTATACAGCAGCCGGTCTGCTGGTCGCGTCACTATTTCTAACGCCCCTTATCCACTTTTTGCCCAAGGCGACACTCGCAGCTACGATTATCGTCGCCGTGCTCTCCTTGGTTGATCTGTCGATCCTCAAGCGAACATGGATCTATTCCAAGGCCGATTTTGCAGCCGTGTTCATCACCATCGCCCTGACGCTTGGCTTGGGGGTTGAGGCCGGGGTGTCGGCTGGGGTCGCAGTTTCAATACTGATCCACCTCTATCGGTCTTCGCGACCGCATATGGCCATCGTTGGCCGCGTTCCTGGCACCGAGCATTTTCGCAATATCGACCGTCATGAGGTCGAAACGCGCGGTGATATCATTTCCTTGCGTGTCGACGAGAGCCTCTACTTCGCCAATGCCCGTTATCTGGAGGATCGCATCTATGACATGGTCGCGGAGCAGCCCGCCGTGCGGCATGTCATACTGATGTGCCCGGCCGTGAACGAGGTTGACATGAGCGCGCTGGAAAGCCTTGAGGCGATCAATGCGCGCCTGCGCGATCTGAACGTCAGCTTTCACCTTAGCGAGGTCAAAGGCCCGGTGATGGATCGGTTAGAGCGATCTCATTTCCTGTCGGAGCTGACCGGCGAAGTCTTCCTGTCACAGCATCTCGCGGTCAGCACCTTGTCCGCGTCCCTTGATACTCATACCTCTACACGCAAAGGAGCCACACATGTCTGACTTCCAACACCTCACCCGCCACAGCCCGTCAACCGGGGCTGGCTCGCCCGATGTCTGGGGCGTCTACGAGGCCGACACCGGCTCGATCCAATATGTCATGGCCTGCCCCGAGACGAAAAAGGCGGCGCTAATCGACATCGTGCTAAACTTTGATGCTAAATCTGCGCGCACCTCGACAACGAGCGCCGAGAAGGTGCTGGATCTGGTCAAGCAGAAGGGGCTAGAGCTGGTCCGCATCCTCGACACGCATCCACATGCGGATCACATGATGGCAGCGGCCTGGCTGAAAGAGCAGACGGGCCTACCCAACGCCATCGGTGTGCGGACCAAGAAGATTGCCGGACTTTGGCGCGATTACTACAACATACCAGACCTTGATCCCGCGACCCATTTCGACACATTCTTTGAGGATGGCGACAGCTTTGACGTCGGTAATCTGGCCGTGACGGTTGAGCTGTCCACCGGGCACACGCTTGGCTCCATTAGCTATTTTGCCGGGGATGCAGGTTTTGTGCATGACACTTTGATGTATCCTGATAGCGGCTCGTCGCGGGCCGACTTTCCCGGCGGCAACGCCGCAGAGCTGTGGGATAGCATCCAGTCGATCCTGTCGCGCCCCGGCGACACGCGTCTTTTTGTCGGCCACGATTACGGCAAGGGCGATCGCAAGCAGCCCGCATGGGAGGCAAGCGTCGCCGAGCACAAGGCAGACAACATCCACGTCAGTGAGGGGACGGACAAGCAGACCTTTATCAAGACCCGAGAAGACCGCGATGCGACCCTCTCGCTGCCCGACCGGATGCTGCATGCGCTGCAGGTCAACCTGCGCGGCGGCGCCCTACCCCCGGCAGAGGATGACGGGCACAGTTACTTTAAGATCCCGGCAAATAAGTTCTGAAAGCGGCGGCTTGGCGAGGTCTTTTAAAGTCGTAGAGCCACGGCTGTTACTTCGCCATTTATTTTGGAACCTCAAGGACCATATAGATAGCAAGAGTACCGCGAACGCGAGCGCCCGTTAAAGGCGCGCTGCTCCTGCATGGGAAAGTTCAGCCAGTCGTATCGCAGACCCGCCAGCGGGGCATCGAACCCTTGCGCAGGGCGCTCGCGGGGCGATACACCTCCCCAATGCAGCGAGGAGCGATCAGATGATCACGGCAATCAAGATATTGGTGGCGCTAGTCTGCATCGCAGCGCTGGCCATCTTTGTTGCACGACTGATTTTTACGCTGCCTTCGATGGAGGGACGCACGAATAGCGCTGCCTTGGCCCCGCCGGATACCGGGCCCCTGAACAACGCGATCATGCCGCAGTGGCAAGATCATCCCGGCAAAACAGGCGTTCTGCCGCTGGGCAACGGGGCGGATGCATTTGCGGCACGAATGTTGCTGGCGGATGCGGCAGTGTCGTCTATCGATGCGCAGTATTACATCTGGCACGGCGATCTGACCGGATCGCTGCTGCTGAACGCGCTCAAGCGGGCGGCAGATCGCGGCGTGCGCGTGCGGCTATTGCTCGACGACCACGGCACATCGGGCCTCGATAGGCAGCTTGCGTCGCTGAACGCGCATGAAAATGCCGAGGTGCGTTTTTATAATCCGTTCGTTCTTCGCGGGTTCAAGCTGCTGTCCTACGGCTTTGACTTTTTCAGGCTGAACAGACGGATGCACAACAAATCGTTCACCGTCGACGGCGCTGCCACCATTCTGGGCGGCCGCAACATCGGGGACGAATACTTCGACACCGGGCCCACCGCGATTTACATTGATCTGGACGTGCTGGCAGTGGGTAAAATCGTGCCCGAGGTCGCCGCCGATTTCGACCGTTACTGGGCCGCGCCGGCTGTGCATCCCGCTGGACCCATTCTGGGAGACGTGCCCGCCGGCGACCCAATAGGCCAGAGTGTAGCCGAGTTCGAGGACAATCCTCAGATGGCTGAGTACCGCGCCATTCTGGAAGGATCGAGCCTGATTGAAACGTTGCGCACAGGTAGCGCGGAGATAGAATGGACCGACGTAATATTGGTCAGCGACGACCCGGCCAAAGGGATGGGATCGGTTCCTCGCGGGGATCTGCTTGCCTCTCGGCTGGCCCGGGCCGTGGGCCATATCGAGGCGCGTTTTGATGGCATTTCTCCCTACTTCGTACCGGGCAGGACCGGAACCCGCGCCTTCGCCGCGCTAGAGAATGGCGGCGTCCAGACCCGGATGCTGACCAACTCGCTAGAGGCGACGGATGTTCTGCCTGTTCACGCCGGATACTCAAAACATCGCCGCAACCTGTTGAAGGGCGGGACTCGGCTGTTCGAGCTGAAGCGGAAGGCTGCGACCACCACGCCCAAGGACAAGATCGGCCCGTTCGGCTCCTCCGGGGCTAGCCTTCACGCCAAGACGTTTGCGGTGGACGGCATGCGCATCTTTATCGGCTCATTCAATTTTGATCCACGTTCAACCACACTCAACACCGAAATGGGCCTGCTGATTGACAGCACTGCAATGGCAAACCAAATGCACGACGCTTTTGACAGACAGTTGGACGGGATGGCATGGGAGGTGGTGCTGGATGATGGCGATTTGCGCTGGCACGGCTCTGTCAGCGGCACCGTAACGCGGCGAGAGCCGGGATCGAATATCTTAAAAAGTGCGGCAATAACGGTCATTGGCTGGTTGCCTGTGGAATGGTTGCTGTAGGACGTCTCTGATGCGCATCGCGAGCTATAACATACGCAAGGCTGTGGGCCTCGACTGGCGCCGCGACGGCGACCGCATCGCACGCGTGCTAAAGGAGATCGACGCCGATATCATTCTGCTGCAAGAGGCAGACAAGCGGATGGGCGCACGCGCGGGAGTCCTGCCGGCAGATGAGCTCTATGAGCAGCTTGGCTACCGCATGGTTGATCTTTCGGTGCGTCCTGCCAGTCATGGCTGGCACGGCAACCTGATCCTTTACCGCGATCAGTCGCTGATACTAAAGGAGGCGCTGCGCATCGCCCTGCCCTCGCTAGAGCCGCGCGGCGCTGTATCGGCCATCTTCGGCGCGCCGAAAATTGAGGTGATCGGCGTGCATCTGGCCCTTGCCCGGCGTATTCGTGCAGGGCAACTGGCCGCACTGGGCCAGCATATGAAGGGGGCGGATCATCCGGTGCTCATCGCCGGGGATTTCAATGCTTGGCGGCGTGATCCGGGCATCGCTCAGGCGCTGGGTGGCGGGTGCCGCATGATCTTGCCGGGCAACAGCTTTCACGCGTCGCGGCCCAGCGCGCCGTTGGACCGCTTTGTGCTGCAAGGCGCAGTGCGCGAAGTCTCGGCGCATGTCCATGCCTCGGATCTGGCCGCGCGGGCGTCCGATCATCTGCCGATCGTTTTAGATGTTGAGTTGAACACTGATACAGACGCGGACGAGTCTGGCGCGCAGAAATGAGTTTTCTGCTAATCGCCCACACGATTGTCGTGGTGTCGCTAACCTTGCGCATCCTGTTGCGCGATGACCTTTCGCCGCCTGCCCGGCTGGCATGGATTATCGTGTTGATTTTGCTACCCGTCGCCGGCACCGTTGCCTATTTCCTCTTTGGCGAGATTAATCTGGGCCGCAGGGCCCACGCCATTCAGTTGACTGTTCGTGACGAAATTTACCGCAGTGGTGCCGCCCTGATGGGCGATCCGGGCACCATCGAGGCGCAGATCGTGCCGCAATTTCAGCCCGTGGCGGCCTATGCTGCGTCGATCAATGGCTTTCAGCCCGTCATGGGCAACGCAGCGCAGCTAATGGCGGACGCCACAGATACCCGCAAGCGCATGGTGGCCGATATCGACGCCGCAACGGATCATATTAACGCGCTCTATTACATATGGCTGGGCGACCGCACTGGTATTGAGCTGGCCGAGGCGCTGATCCGCGCTGCAGGGCGCGGCGTCACCTGCCGCGCGATGGCCGACGGGCTGGGCTCGCGCGCGCTGATTGGCTCAGGCCTCTGGCAGCGGATGAAGGAAGCGGGCGTGCATCTGGCCGTCGCGCTGCCACTAAACAGGCCTATCCGAACGCTTCTTACCAGCCGGATCGACCTGCGCAACCACCGCAAGATCACGGTGATCGACGGGGCCATCACCTATTGCGGCAGCCGTAATTCGGCTGATGCCGAATTTCTGCCGAAGGCGAAATATGCCCCATGGGTCGATATCATGCTGCGCCTGACCGGCCCTGTGGTGCTGCAAAACCAACTTCTTTTTGCCAGTGACTGGATGCGCGCCACCGGCGAGCCGCCCGAGACTATTCTGCGTCCCGCCCCGCCCATGCCCGGCGGGTTTGCCGCGCAAGCGATGGGCCACGGCCCGACTGAGCGCCGCGGCTCCACCCCCCAGCTGTTTGCCACCGCAATGGGATGCGCGCGCCAGTCGCTCACGATATCGACCCCCTATTTTGTGCCAGACGCCACCGTGCTGGAGGCGCTGTGCGCGACCGCGCACCGGGGCGTCAGGGTGATCCTGATCCTGCCCGCGCGCAACGATAGCTGGATCGTGGCCGCCGCCAGCCGCAGCTATTACCGCCGACTGCTGGAAGCGGGTTGCGTGATCCACGAATATCAAGGCGGGCTGCTTCATGCCAAGACGCTGACAATGGATGATGCGGTCTGCCTCATCGGCTCGTCCAATCTGGACCTGCGCAGTTTCGATCTGAATTACGAGAATAACATCCTGCTACAGGACGCAAACATCACGCAGGCCGTCCGCGCACGGCAGGACGACTACATCGCGCAATCGGCGCCAGTGACTACCGCAGACGTCGCCGCGTGGCCCTATCACATCCGTATCTGGCATAACGTGATTGCCACGATCGGGCCGATCCTCTGACTCGCGTTAGCTGGCATAGGGCGAATTGAAGGTCTGGCGGAAATATGCGTGGATCAGTTCCATCTGGGGCGTGAATACTGCGCCGCGCCGCCAAGCCAGTCCGATATCCATCGTCGGCACCTGGGCACCCGGCATAACCGTCGCAATGCGCTTACCCTCCAGCGACCAGGGCCGGTACACCATATCAGACAAGATCGTGATCCCCTGCCCGTTCGCCACCATCGAGCGGACAGCCTCGATTGACGTCGTGCGCAGGCGCACGCGCGGCTCGCGAGTCTGCGCGCTCCAGTATTTCATGGCGGTATTCGCGGCCTCATCAACGGTCAGCAGGATGTAATCTTCATCCGCTATCTCATCAAAGGTGATGTTGCGCCGCTGGGCGAAGGGATGCGCGCTGGCACACCAGACGCGGCGCGCCGAGCGCAGCAGTGTCTCGCTCTCCAGTCCGGGATTTGTGATGTTCGACGTCAGCAGTACCGCCACATCAAACCGGCCTGAAAGAAGCCCCTCTTCGATGCTGTCGCGATTTAGCTCGTGCAACTCTATGTCCAGATTGGGATGCAGACGGCGCAGCCGGTCCAGATGATAGGGCAGGAAATAACCCATCACCGTATAGCTAGCAGCGATGCGGATCTTGCCGGACGCGTCCGTGTCGCGGTGTCGTAGGTTCTGCGCCTCATCAATCTTGCTAAGGATCGCATAGGCCGACGCCAGAAGCTCGCGCCCCGCGTCGGTTAGGTCCATCCCGCTGCGCGTGCGCAGGAAGAGAGTGGCCCCCAAGGACGATTCCAAATCCCGGATCGCGGTCGTCACAGACGACTGCGAAATCGACAGCGCAGATGCGGCTCGGCTGACCTGAGCTGTTTCGGCCGTCGCTACGAAATACTTGAGTTGCCGTAAATTCATGCCATTCCTCGCAGAATCGGTATTATCGGATAATCCGATAACAGTGCCGCAGAAATTTGTGATTTACAAACACCCGATAGCGGCGCACCTTTTGACCTAAGAAAAGATCAAGGGAGTGCCATCATGCGCAAGATTGTGGATCTGAACTGCGATATGGGCGAAGGCTTTGGCCATTGGAGCTATGGCGATGCGCCCGACGAGGCACTGATGGCCGTCATCAGCTCGGCCAATGTCGCCACCGGGTTCCACGCGGGCGATCCGAACTCCATGAACCGGGTCGCCGCATTGGCAAAGGCGCATGGTGTCGGCCTCGGCGCGCATCCCGCCTATAATGATCTGCAAGGCTTTGGTCGGCGCAAGATTGACGCCGCCGATGACGAACTGGTCAATGACATCCTTTACCAGATCGGCGCGTTGCGCGAATTCGGTCGCCGCCATGAGGTTCCGCTGCAGCACGTTAAACCGCATGGCGCCCTTTATATGGAAGCCGCGCGCAATGAGGATCTGTCGCGCCATCTGATCGAAACTTTGCACGCCACGTCGCCTGAGTTAATCCTCTTTTGCATGGGTGCGGCGGTCACTTACGAAGTTGCAAAGCGTCACTCGCACCCTGTTGTGCGCGAGTTTTATTCCGACCGCGATTATGGCGACGACGGGATGATCATATTCACCCGTAAAGGCGCGGCGATGGATCCGGGTGCGATTGCACAGAAATGTCTACGCGCCTGCCAGGAGGGCAAGGTTCAGACCGAGAGTGGCAAGGATATCGACGTTGCCTTTGAATCGATCTGCGTTCATTCGGACACGCCCGGCGCGGTCGACATCCTCAAGGCGATCCGCAAAGCGCTCACAGAAAATGGGATCGCCATCGCACCCGCACGCGATGTGCTGGCGCATGACGCCGCCGCCTGAAACCAGACTAGGAGATAAACACATGGCTGACATTCAATCCCCGGTTCCGGGCACGTTTTATCAAAAACCTTCACCCGAGGACGCGCCTTTCAAGGCCGACGGCGACGCGGTCAAGACCGGCGATACCATCGGCCTGGTTGAGGTGATGAAATCGTTTATCGAGGTACAAGCCGAGGCGGACGGTACGTTCGGTGGCTACACTGCCGAAAACGAGGCTGCGGTATCGGCCGGCGACGTTCTGGCGACGCTGAAATAGCATGAGCATCCAGCGCCTTTTCATCGCGAACCGGGGCGAGATCGCCGTGCGTATCGTGCGCGCGGCCAAGTCGCTCGGCATTCACACCATTCAGGCCCATTCCGAGGCGGATGCCGATATGCTGGCCGTCCGTATGGCAGACGAGGCCGTTTGCATCGGCCCCGCGCAGGCCGCCAAATCCTATCTGGACATGGATGCCGTGGTCAAAGCCGCCAAAGAGGCTGGCGCGAACGCGGTGCATCCCGGCTATGGCTTCCTAGCCGAAAGCCCAGCATTTGCGCGCGCCATTGAGGATGCGGGCATGATCTTTGTCGGGCCGTCAGCCGACACGATCCAGAGCATGGGCGACAAGGTATCGGCACGGCAGGTGGCGGATACCGCAGGCGTGCCTGTGGTCCCCGGATCGGATGGGCGCGTGGATGACATGGACGAGGCCGCAAGCATCGCGGACCGCATCGGATACCCGGTCATGATCAAGGCCAGCGCCGGCGGCGGTGGACGCGGCATCCGCATCGCCGAGACAGCAGATGATCTGGCCAAGTTCGCGCCTCAGGCCCGGCAGGAGGCGCAGGCCGCCTTTGGCGATGGTGGCATCTACATCGAAAAAGTCATCCGCGAGCCGCGCCATATTGAGGTGCAGATCATGGGCGACGGCAAGCGCGCCGTTCATTGCTTTGAGCGGGAGTGCTCGCTTCAGCGCCGCCGCCAAAAGGTGTGGGAGGAGGCTCCGGCCTTTGGCCTGCCGGAGGCGACGCGCGATGCGATGTGCAATGCCGCCGTCGATCTGGCGGAGGCTGTCGAGTATCGCGGTGCCGGAACGGTCGAGTACCTTTATGATGCCAAGGCTGACAAGTTCTACTTCATCGAGATGAACACGCGCATTCAGGTCGAGCATCCTGTGACGGAAATGATCACCGGCCTTGATCTGGTTGCCCTGATGATCCGTGTCGCAGGTGGGGAGGCGCTGCCTGTTACCCAAGATGACATTAAGCTGAACGGCCACGCCATTGAAGTGCGCCTGAACGCCGAGGACCCCCTCAAGAAGTTCATGCCGTTCCCCGGCGTTGTCGGCAAATTGGATCTGCCTGAGTCGGATGGCATCCGCGTCGATCACTTTCTCTATGAGGGCTACCAGATCCCGCCCTTCTACGACTCGCTGATTGGCAAGCTGATCGTGCATGCGGAGACCCGCGAAGCCGCCATCGACAAGATGAAGGGCGCGCTGGACACTATTGAAATTGGCGGGCTCAAGACGACCATCCCACTGCACAAAGCGCTGGCGCAATCAGCCGACGTGCGCGCGGGCCGCATCCACACCCAATGGCTGGAGCCATGGCTGGATGCGGGCAACCT
>JAGXGX010000012.1 GCA_024636515.1 Roseovarius sp. | reverse complement strand
TGCCTTAAACAGAACCTCTTCTTGTTGCATACGAACGGCTCCTGCTAAATTTCGGCGACTTACACAACATCTATCAAAACTATTGGCGCAGCAACTCAATGTAGGTATGCGCTCGATCCAGCAGTTCGGCTCTGGCAGAAGCAGTGGGCCATTCAATGCTTTCGGCACAAAGGGTCGAGTTCGAGTTGTCTCGACGTTTTGCAGGGCTGCAATTTCATGAATTGGTAGTCGGCATACGACGACGGCTACTCTGATGCGCCCGCACATTGCCGGAGGGGAAACTCGAGTGCACGTGCAGAATTATCAGTGTCTATGAACCAACTTCAAACCAAGCTCGCCTCGTTTACCTACGGTCTCGCAAATCTTTGATCGCGACGAAAAGCGCCAGTAAAACCACCAGTCCAATCAAACTGAATCCGACGACCATCGCTGTCGACCATGATGTAACCGCAAGCGTGGAGAATGTAGCCGCAGTGATGACCGCGATCCCAACAGCCGTGCCAATCCTCTGGCCAGTTTGCATGATGGCGCCCGAACTGCCTGCATAATCCAAAGGCACCTGCGCAAGCGTCAGCGTCTGATTAGGACTGATGACCGTTCCCTGCGCCACACCGACGAATGAGAGCGATGCCATGAGCCACCAGATACTCAGATAGCCTGCTTCGTGAAGAAGTATGACGGCGATGCTAAGCCCGAGGCCGAAGAGAGCAAGGAGCAGGCCACCGATGACCAGCTTGCGGCCAAGCTGCAACACCCGGCTCCCGGCCCAATAGGCGGCATAGGCCGACAAAAGGGCCGCTGGAATTCCAAAGAGGCCCGATTGAAGCGCCGTTTTCCCATCGCTTTCCTGAACGTAAAGCGCGACCAGCACCCAGACGCTGGTAATACCCATGAAGTAAAGCGTCATGATGCCGATACCGTTGGTAAAGCTGAGGGTAGAGAATATCTTGAGATCAACCATGGGGCTAAGACCCATCCGGACATAGCGCTTCTCCCACCATACCCAGAGCCAGAGTAGCAAGGCACCAATCGGCAGCAGCAGCCAGACAAGCGCACCGCCGCCCCCTTCGACAAACGGGAACAGCGTGGCAAGCACAGCCAATCCCAAGAGAGCGGCACCCACCGGGTCCAACGAACGCAGGCCGCTTCCTGTTCGAGGAAGGCGCACGATAAGGGGACGTGGAAACCACAGCAGGCCCAGAATGATAACAGTTACGCCGATGGGCACATTCACCAGAAACGTCAGCCGCCAACCCAATTCGGGGCCACCAAGCTGGATCAGGAGGCCGCCGAGAACTGGGCCGACGGCGACAGAAAATCCAACGGCAGTACCGAAATATCCGAAGGCGCGACCGCGTGCATCGCCTCGAAAATAGTGCTGAATCATGCCGAGGCCTTGCGGGTTTAGCAAACCTGAGCCGACCCCCTGCACGAAACGGGCAGCGTTGAGCCATTCAGCGTTGGGCGCCAAACCCGCGGCGACCGAAGCAGCGGTAAAGATGCCCACGCCAATCAAAAACAATCCGCCACGGCCCATGATGTCGCCCGCGCGCCCGGCGGCGACCAGAACCACGCCGAAGGTCAGCGCATAGCCCGATAGCACCCACTGCAGGTCGGATTGCGATGCGCCAAGGCCCACCCGGATCGAGGGCAAGGCCACGTTGACAATACTGACCCCGATTAAGGTCATGAAGATCGTGACCAGTAGCACGAACAGGATGCGCCACCTTATCGGATCTGTCGTCGGATCGGATTTTGGCAACTCCGAAATGCTCTCACCTGTCTCCGACGCAACCATACCAGTGACTTTCTTTTCAACATCAAAGAGGCCATATAGGCTTTACGGCGGGCGACTACAAATTGTCGGCGTAGGACAGCTTTTTTGTCTGTGCTAACATCTGCTAGATCAATCTCAGACGAGCGATTTTTGATACGTCAATCACCTCTAAAGCATTGCGATAGCGGCGCGTGGCGCGTGGCGCGGCCGCCGTGCCATTGAAACGTAATTAGAGATCCTCCGGATCTACCCGAAATAGTTCAATCCCTGATCTCGTCCAGTCCTTTCGCTACCCCAAAGGCGGCCAAAGACATCACGGCAAAGATCATCAGCGTTACGTTGGCACCAGCGAGTGAAGCCAACGCACCAAAAAGGCCCGATCCCAGCAACAGGATCCCAATCACCGTATTTGACACAGCAGTATAGGCGGCGCGCCTGCCTTCGGGCGCCATGTCTACCAGATAGATTGATCGACCTTGCCTGACCCCGTGATAGGCAATCATCAGGACGAACAGCACCAATGGCAGTGCCCAGACCGTACCGGATGCGCCGGTCAAATCCAGTAGCACCGCTGCCAGCAATGCGGCAGCTCCCGCCAGCGCGGAGAGCATCAGCACCTTGCGGCTGGATCTGTCCGCCATCCGCCCCCAGACCCACGAACTGAGCAATGACGCAATCGACGACGCCAAGACCAGCGCGCCCAACCGGTCGAATGTGCCTTGCCCTGCTTGCGCGCCCAAAAGCACAATGTAAGGCGGTGCCAGCGCCGTTGCCGTGAGTAGCCCGCGCGCCCATATGAAACGCCTCAATTGCGGGTCGGCGCGCAGGAGCTTTAACTGACCTAGCGCCGCCGATCCCGCCTGTCCCGGTGCGGGCTCCTCCCTCAGGGTTGAGAAAACGAGTCCGGCCCCTAAAAACAGCAGCGCCGCGAGCGTTATCGCCACTAACACCAGCGTCGCGCGGTCCAGCAAACCGGTCATCAGGACCAATGCGAATATAACCACCGCGCCCGCGCCCAGTGAGCTGGCAAGCCCGGTTGCCGACCCGCGCCGTGAGCGGCCTACAGTCTTGCCCAATATGTCGCTATAGCTGACTGAACAGACAGAGCGCGACACGGCCAGCACTGCCAGTAACGCACAGATCACGACCCCGGCCACGGACCCGGTCAGCGTCAGCGCGGCCAGCACGATCCCCGCCGCCACCACCCCCTGTCCGATGCTGCCCGCGACCCAAGCCCACTTGCGCCGGGCCATCGCCTGCACACGCGGGGCGGTAAACAATTGAGGAAGCAACGCACCCGCCTCGCGGATCGGAACCAACAACCCGACGAAAACCGACGGTGCGCCTAGATAAGCCAGAAGCCAAGCCAGCACGAGTTTCGGGTCGATCAACCCGTCGGCGATCTTGCTCATCGAAAGCGATGCGGCATGGCGCAGGAAGTTCACTGGCTCGTGCCGTGCCTGCGCCTCCGTCAGGCCACCTGTGCCACTGGTATCGTCCACCAGAGCCTCAAACAAAGTCTCCTCAAAGCTGGCCGTCCGCACATCGTTCTTTGGCATTCAGACTGTCCTCTTCAGGCGGTTCATTCGCAAACGAGCGCAAAGGGGTAATTACAAAGCCATGCATCCGTCGAGCATGGTCAGCCAGTTCGAATTTCTGCGCCGCGGTGCCACCGCATCCTACAAGGGCCAAACGATCAACAAAAGCGGTATGCTGACCGCTACCACAATCACCTCGACCAACAGGCCCAGCCGCCAGTAATCGCTGAATCGAAACCCGCCGGGGCCAAGAATCAACGTGTTATTTTGGTGTCCGATCGGGGTGAGGAAGGCACAGGACGCACCAATCGCAACCGCCATCAAGAAACTGTCCGGGTTTACCCCGAGTGTGGCGGCAATGCCCAAAGCGATAGGGCATAGAATGGCCGCTGTGGCGGCGTTGTTCATGACGTCCGACAGAAACATCGTGGTGATCAAGACCACTGCCAATGCAGCGATGGGGTTGCCTTGCGCAATTGTCTCCACCAGAAACCGCGCCAGCAGATCGGCAGCCCCCGTAGTCAGCATCGCTCCCGCAACAGGGATCAACGCTGCCAGCAGCACAATGACCGGCCAATCAATCGAGGTGTAGATTTTTCGCAGGGGGACCGTGCGCAATAGCATCGAGGCCAGAACGCCAAGCGCAAAGCCGACGGGCGCAGGTAGCAGACTCAAGGTCACAATACCTATGGCTCCCAGCATGATCGCGCCCGCGATGATCGCCATACGCTTGTCTGGGATACGCAACTCGCGTTCGCCCAGCGGCACACAGCCTGTTTCCTTGATGAATTCCGACATCGTCTCGGCCGGACCTTGCATCAGTAGCAGATCGCCGGATTTCAATTTTAGCTTGCGCAGGCGCGCTTGCGGGGGGCGACCTTCGCGCGATACGGCGAGCAGATTCAAGCCATAGCGCGTTCGCAGGTGCAGGTCGCTGGCCGAGCGTCCAACAATAGTCGAGCCCGGCAGAACTGCCAGTTCTCGTAGCACGATATCGTCTTCGGATTCATATGTTTCTTCGGCATCTGACTCTGCCGCGTCATCGCTTCTTTTGGCCACCTGCGAAGCATTTCCGGCAGCGTCGTCTGCGGTTTCGTCTTCAACCTTCGGCGACGCCTTTTCTTCCTCCAGCTTGATGTCAAAGACCGAGAGCGCCTCAGCCAGCGCGCCGACTTCGGCCTGCAACACCAGAATGTCACCCGCAAGGATGCGGCGTCCACCATGCGGCGCCGTGATGGCCACTTCATTGCGCACCAGACCGACGATTTGGGCGCCGCTGTCCTCGATCTCAGACTCAAAGGCGCGCAGGGTCAGGCCGACAGCCTTGCCCTTCTCTGGCACGCGCACCTCGGTCATATAGGCGCCGGTATCAAAGCCATCTGCGGCAGCTGATTTGCGCGCAGGCACCAGCCGCCAGCCAATAACAGCAATAAAAATGACGCCCAAGGCGGCCACCGCTACGCCTACGGGTGCAAAATCGAACATACCGAATTGGCCCAGCCCGGCCTCCTGCCGAAAGCCCGAGACGATCAGGTTTGGCGGTGTACCCACCAGCGTCGTCATTCCGCCCAGAATTGTCCCAAAGGCCAGCGGCATCAGGATTTGCCCCGGTGTCAGCTCCAGCCGCCCCGACAACTGCACCGCGATTGGCATCAACAGCGCCATCGCGCCCACGTTGTTCATAAAGCCCGAGAGCGTCGCGCCCAGCCCGATCAGCGCCAGCATCGTCACCATACGCCCGGCATCGCGCGGCAGGATACTGCGTGCCAGCCAATCCACCGCACCAGTACTGCGCAACCCTTGGCTCAGCACCAGAACGCAGGCGACGGTGATCACCGCCGGGTGGCCAAAGCCCGCAAAAGCACCGTCTGGCGGCACCACCCCTGCAATAACGCAAGCCATCAAGGCTGCTAATGCGACCACGTCATGGCGAAAGCGCCCCCACAGAAAAAGCCCCATCATGGCTGCGAGAATGGCAAAGATAAGAAGCTGTGGGTTGGTCAAAAAAAGTGGCTTTCTGCTGAACCTAAGACAAAGACATCTCTGAGGCCAAATGCGTATCTTCGTCGGCGCTGGACCGTCTCAGCTTGTTCAAATATTGATACATGGTCACACGCGGGTTGATCAGGTCGCGGGCGCAGTGGGAAATGTAAAATGACGCTTAGCGGACGAGCGGCACTGTTAACGGACGCAACGGCAAGCTCCGAAGAGTTCCGGCCGCTAGGATCGTCGACTCCGGTTAGGTATGAAAAATCCTAGTCATCAAGCCTGACATTGCCCGTCGATGCCCACGCTTCCTTGGCTGAGAAGTCGATAGCCACCAGTATTAAGTTCACTCCGACTGTGATCGCCGCGAGTGCGACCAATGCTAACAAAAACGCCTTCATCTTACGCTTCCTTACTCTGGTGCACTTCGGCTTCCTGCACTTCTTCAACCCAGAGACTATGGTGTTCGCGTGCCCATTGTTCTTCGACCTCCCCGGTACCCATAGCTTCGAAAGCGCCCTCCATACCCACAGAACCGATGTAGATATGGGCAAATATAATGGCGGTCAGAACCAAGCTGACAATGGCGTGCCACAGCTGTGCATATTGCATCTCTTCTTGCGGCGTGAGCGGATAGTGAAGTGGCTCTAGTCCGACCAAACCGGTTATACCCCAGTCATTCAACTTGGCGAAAGTCGCGCCAAACATATTGAATTCGAACGGGAATAGCAGGGAAAGCCCCGACACGGAGATTGACGTGCCAAGGATGATCACCGACCAGAATATTATCTTCTGGCCCGCGTTGAATTTTTCGGCGGGCGGATGGCCGCTGCCGATAATACCGCCGCCCTTTGAGAGCCACACTAGATCGGTGCGGTTGGGAATGTTGTGAGCGACCCAAAAGAGAAAAATGATGACGAGCGCAATCATGAACGCCCAAGAGACGTTATTGTGTAGCCATTTCGTGGCAATCGCGAGGGTCGAGAAAGCGTCATGGCCGAAAGCCGGTATCAGGACCTTGCGCCCAAACAGCGAAATGAGGCCAGTCAAACCAAGGATGATAAACGAACTCGCCAACAGCCAATGGCCAAATCGCTCTAGCCCACTGAAGCGTGTAATTGTGCGGCCAGTTTTCTCACCCTGGATACGAATTCGTCCGCGGATCAGGTAAAAGAGCGCCAGAAGTAGGAGTGTGCCGCCCAAGAGGGCCGCGCCGTAGATCAACAACGGTCCTTCACGGAATTTCAGCCACCACATCCCGCCGTCCTGAATAAGCGTCGTCGATGCAGGCCCGCGTGACTGGGTGCTGACGTCCGCAGTATCATAGCGCAGGCCGCGCCACATGTCAGAGATGGATTGCCCGCCGCGCGTACCAAGCGGCGCTGTGATTGGGGCGGCCGCCTCCGGATCGCCTGTTTCAGAGCGCCGGAATTCGTCGTCCACCTTTTGCTGGGATTGCCTGCGCATGATATCGTCCAGCGTCTGCGCACCGCCAGTCTCAGCGCGCGGGTTGACCACGCTCTCTTGCGCCAAGGCCGGAGTCAGTAAGCCGCATACAAGGACGAAAACTGCGAAGAAGCGAAGCATCCGGGCAATCCTTTATTGTGTCTAAAAAGGCGAACGGCGCATTGAGTGCCGCCCGGCTAATTTGCGCGGGAGCGGAGGTTAACCGCCCCTCTCGCCGTAGGCTGTACCCCAACCCCAAGCGCCTGCGCCAAAACCGCGGGCAACGATACGCTCGCGGTAGATGTTGGAGACGTCATCACCATCACCCGCCAGCAACGCCTTGGTCGAACACATTTCAGCGCAGATCGGCAGCTTGCCCTCGGCGATCCGATTGCGACCATATTTGGCAAATTCGGCAGCCGAGTTGTTTTCCTCGGGGCCGCCGGCGCAGAAGGTGCATTTATCCATCTTACCGCGCGACCCGAAATTGCCCGCTTGCGGATACTGCGGCGCGCCGAAGGGGCACGCGTAAAAGCAGTAGCCGCATCCGATGCACAGGTCCTTTGAGTGCAGGACGATCCCGTCTTCGGTCTGGTAGAAGCAATCGACCGGGCAAACCGCCATGCACGGCGCGTCCGAGCAGTGCATGCACGCCACCGAGATCGAGCGTTCGCCCGGTTTGCCGTCGTTGATCGTAACCACCTTGCGACGGTTGATGCCCCACGGCACCTCGTGTTCGTTCTTGCAGGCGGTGACGCACGCGTTGCATTCGATGCAGCGTTCAGCGTCGCAGAGAAACTTTGCTCTAGCCATGATTGGTCTCCTCTTATGCTGTCCAGATTTTGCAGAGAGTCGCTTTGGTCTCCTGCATCTGGGTCACGCTGTCATAGCCATAGGTCTGAGCGATGTTACACGATTCACCCAATACATACGGATCGGCCCCTTCGGGATACTTGTCGCGCAGATCCCTGCCTTCGAAATGCCCGCCAAAGTGGAAAGGCATGAAGGCCACGCCCGCACCCACACGCTCGGTCACCATGGCCATCACCTTGACCTTGCCGCCCTCAGGCCCTTCGACCCAGACCTGTTTGCCATCACGGATGCCAAGATTGTTTGCATCGCGCGTGTTTATCTCGACAAACATGTCCTGCTGCAATTCCGCCAGCCATGGGTTGGAACGGGTTTCATCGCCCCCGCCCTCGTATTCGACCAGACGGCCAGAGGTCAGAATGATCGGGTAGTCTTCCGAGAAATCATTCTCTTGGATCGATCTGTACATCGTGGGAACCCGCCAAAACTTTTTGTCCTCGTAGGTTGGGTAGTCGGCTACAAGGTCGCGGCGGTTGGAATATAGCGGCTCGCGGTGCAGCGGCACCGGATCGGGGAAGGTCCAGACTACGGCGCGTGCCTTGGCGTTGCCGAAGGGTGCGCAGCCATGCGCGATGGCAACCCGCTGGATACCGCCGGAAAGGTCAGTTTTCCAGTTCACGCCGCCTGATTTTTCCTCGTAATCTGAAGGGATATCGCCCTGCTGGGATGTCTCCCCTACCTCTTCATCTTTATTCGAGCCACCATCGTCGGCAGGCTCTGTCGTCAAGGGTGCGCCGTCAGGGTAGCCTGCAACACGGTTTATGCTGGCCTTTTCCTCGTCGGTCAGGTCTTTCTCCCAACCCAGATCACGCAGCATTTGCACCGTGAATTCCGGATAGCCGTCCTCAATCTCGGACCCCTTGGAATAGACGCCTTCGGCCAGAAGGTTCTCGCCGTCACGCTCCACTCCGAAACGGGCGCGGAAGGTCAGGCCGCCTTCGGCGACGGGGAGCGACATGTCATATAGGACTGGCGTTCCGGGATGATTCATCTCGGCGGTGCCCCAGCATGGCCACGGCATGCCGTAGACATCGCCATCCGCCGGACCACCATTGGCGCGCAATGTCGTGCGGTCAAAAGTATGCTGGTTAGCCATATGCATTTTCATCCGCTCAGGGCTCTGGCCCGTGTAGCCGATGGTCCACATACCCCGGTTGAATTCGCGTGTGATGTCCTCGACATTCGGCTCGCCGCCCTCGTCTATGGCGATGTTGCGGAACATCTTGTCGTGAAAGCCGAACTTTTCGGCAAACTTTGCCATGATCGTCTGGTCCGGCAGGGATTCAAACAATGGCTCGAAGACCCGCTCGCGCCATTGCAGCGAGCGGTTGGATGCGGTCACCGAGCCGCGCGTCTCGAACTGCGTGCAAGCCGGCAGCAGGTACACGCCATCGGTGCGGTCCTGCATCACGGCGGACACGGTCGGATAAGGGTCAACCACGACCAGCATATCCAGCCGTTCCATCGCGGTCTTCATTTCCTTCATCCGGGTTTGCGAATTTGGCGCATGACCCCACAGAACCATCGCGCGGGTGTTATCGGGCTGGTCAAGGTTGGCCTTGTCCTCCAGCACCCCGTCGATCCAGCGGCTGACTGGAATACCAGTCAGGTTCATCATCTTGGTGTCGCCAATCATCGTATCGGAAAACTGCCCCTTGAGCCAATCAAGGTCTTCTTCCCACACACGCGCCCAATGCGCCCAGGAGCCTTCCGACAGGCCATAGTAGCCCGGCAATGTATCAGCCAGTACTCCGAGATCAGTCGCGCCTTGCACATTGTCATGGCCACGGAAGATGTTCGTGCCGCCGCCCGGACGGCCCATGTTTCCAAGGGCAAGTTGCAGGATGCAATAGGCGCGGGTGTTGTTATTGCCGTTACTGTGCTGCGTGCCACCCATGCACCAGATCACGGTGCCGGGGCGGTTATTTACCATCGTGCGCGCGACGCGCTCTAGTTGCTCGCCGGGGGCTCCGGTCACACGCTCGACCTCTTCGGGGGGCCATTTTTTAACCTCGTCGCGGATCTCGTCCATGCCCCAGACGCGGGTGCGGATGAATTCCTTATCCTCCCAGCCGTTCTCAAAGATGTGCCACAGGATGCCCCATACCAGCGCCACGTCCGAGCCTGGACGGAAGCGCACGTACTCATCCGCATGCGCCGCGGTGCGCGTGAAACGCGGATCGCACACGATCAACGGTGCGTTGTTCTGCTCTTTTGCCTTGAGGATATGCAACAAAGAGACGGGGTGCGCCTCGGCGGGATTGGCGCCGATCAGGAACATCGCCTTGGAATTGTGGATGTCGTTATAGCTATTGGTCATGGCGCCGTAGCCCCAAGTATTTGCCACACCCGCCACAGTGGTCGAGTGGCAAATGCGCGCTTGGTGGTCGACGTTGTTTGTCCCCCAATAAGCGGCGAATTTGCGGAACAGATACGCCTGTTCGTTACTATGCTTGGCAGAGCCCAGCCAATAAACTGAATCCGGGCCGCTCTCTTCGCGGATCTTCATCATGCCGTCGCCGATCTCGCCTATCGCCTGTTCCCAGCTGATGCGGACCCATTCGCCGTTTTCTTTCTTCATCGGGTATTTCAGGCGACGCTCGCCATGGGCATGCTCGCGCACCGAGGCCCCCTTGGCGCAGTGCGATCCAAGGTTGAACGGGCTGTCAAAGCCGGGCTCCTGCCCTGTCCAGACGCCATTGTCGACCTCGGCGATCACCGTGCAACCGACCGAGCAGTGTGTGCAGACGGATTTCTTGATCTCGACCGCCCGTGTCGCTGCTGTTTGCGCCGTGGCGGGCGCTACGGTACTGCCAGTTGCGGCAACAGCGGCCAGCCCGCCGATCGCAAGGCCAGAGCCGCGCAGGAATGTACGGCGGTCAACGCCAGTCGCGGCGGCGCTAGCTGCGGGCGTCCTCGCAAACCGTCGTGCGCTGCCATTTGTCTTTTTCCTGAGCATGGTCTTTCTCCCTACATCTGCGATGCCCGCAGTCTTGGTACCTATCAAATGCCCCTACCCTGTTGCCATCAGGTGGGCAGCGCAGCCTTAAAAGCGGGTGCTTTCCAAGTAAGCGCGCGTATGTTCCGTGTCCTGCATCACTTGCGATGACAGATCGACTTCGGCCGGTGCGGCCTGTGCTGCGCCGCCGGCGGCAACCGCCACGACCCCCGGCACTGCGGTGCCTGCGATCTTCAGGAAATTCCGGCGGGTCGTACCCTTTGTCGTGTCAGCCATTTTATGCGTCCTTTCCCTGCTATCTTCGTGGCGGCCCCTGCCGCCGATCAATCGGCGGGCATTAGCCTGCCATCATGCGAAATGCCTCTTGCTCGACATCCAAAAACTCGGCCCCGACCGCCCCGACCGAGGCATAGAGCACCGACGCCTTGGCCCCCTTTAGATCCGCAAAGAAATGCGTGGCCCATGGACGAATATGCTTGCTGTAGAACTCTTTCTGACGCGCCAGTGGGGCCACATTGCCAAAGCGCCCGACGATCATGCCGCCCATCATTTCCATCAGCGAGGCGATGTTGTCCTCCGGCTCAAACGTGTTCTCTGCCCGCGTCATTCCGAGCGCCGCCATGTCCGCCCGCAAATTGGCCAGCGGCTTCTCGTTCAGGAACCCGGTCATGTAGTAGCTCGCATAGGGCAGCAACTCGCCGCGCCCAAGGCCGATGAACAAGGCATTGTATTCCGTAAGGGCGGATTTGGGCTTGGTCACTTTCGCAACGCGGGCCAGCCCCTCGATTGCCTGCCCCAGCGGTGACGCATCGCCGCTCAACCCCGCCGTCTGCGCCAACAACATTTCATCAGGCGCACGCGCCAGCATGACGCCGAGATAATTGTAGAGATCAGCCCGCAGGCGATCCTCTTCGTCAATCTGCGGATGGGCTTGTGCCAATGTCATGCGGTGTTCCCGTCAAAGTGAAAAACCATCCGGCGCGGTCTGCCGTCGTCCGTGTCTTGCGGCGCTGATTCCTTGTCCAGTGCTACGTCCGGTACAGGCGTCTCGCCCGCTACGACCGGGTCTGCGTCACTATCATCTTGTGCCGCTTTCTCTTCTTTGTCGAGTGGCGCCTGATCATCGGCGTTCAATTCTTCGGCCCGCGCGACCTCCAGCACATGCGCCAGTAACCCCTTGCCGACCTGATAGTTCGTCTGAATCGGTGTATTTCCATAGCTACCGGCCAAATAATCATCGTCGTAATCGTTCAGCCCATCCACACAAGCCAGGACCGGATTGCTACGCCAAAGCTTGCGCAGTGCGCGTTTGCGGATGCGCTCTGGCACCGCCTTAGACATAAACGCAGCGAAATCGTCCCCTTTGGCCAAGGTGTCGGGATCAGGCAAATCCAACTCTGCCAAGATCTCCTCGTCGCTTTTCTCAGCAAGTGCCTCCTGCTCGCGCAGTTCAACAGCAGCCTGCTGGGCAGCGGCATTTGCCTCTGCCTCAGCCTCGACAGCGGCGCGGCGGCGGTCCCAGAATGTGGGGTTTCGGGTCATTTAAGCGCACCCACGCTACGGCGCGGCGAACGATACACGTCGCTGTCCTGCGCGATGCGCGCGTCGCCAATACCGTCCTCGCCCGCCTCGGATTGCCAATCGCGGCGCTTGCGTTTCACAAACGCCTCCTCCTCGTGGTGGCGGGTGACGAAATCGGCAACCCAAGCCTGCATGCCATCCGGCATCGGCACCTTTTCGACCAACACCTCGGCCGAGTCGCAGTAATCCTGCCCCTCATATGGCGAGGCCGTCACAAACGTCACCTTCCACGGTATATCGCGCGATGAGGCGTCCGGGCTGAGCACAATATAGACGGACGGCTGCCGGGTCTGAAGCTCATGGGCATAAGCCTCGGTATCGGACGCATACAGTTTTAGCGGCAGGGTCGCGGCGTGAAATTCGGTCACGCCGCCCTCACTGCGCAGAACAGTCCAGTCAGATGGCCCCGCCCCGGGCAAGATACCTACAGCCCGCCACGCCCACTTCGCCCAGCGCGTCACGCCCGGCGACTTCCGCACCACGACCCCAAGTGGGATGGATTGGGAATTGGGAAAGACAAAGGTCAAGCTGGCACCCTCTGGCTGAAACACTGAGATGAGTTTCGTTCAGTGTACTGATTTATAGAAGAAATCAAAGCATTGTCTTAATGTATGCCCGTTTGCCCTGTCATGTCATTTAGAGATCTGCCCAATGCCGCGACGTCAGCCTTGGCGATACGCATCGAAACTTATGTGATCGCCTTTCATCTGCTAGCTTTCCGTCCTACCCTACAGCGCGCAAGGAGGCGAAATGAAAAAATCTCTGCTGATTTGTGATTGTCTCGGCACCCAGACCATTGATGCGGCCGCGCTAAGTGCTGCGACGGGGATGGAGTGTTCGCGGCTGCACACCGCCCTCTGCCAATCCCAGATCGCCCTCGCCTCCAAGGCAATAGAGGGTGGTGACGTGATGGTCGCCTGCCAGCAAGAGGCAGACCGCTTTGCTGATCTGGCCGAAGACATCGGCGCACCTGTGCCCAATTTCGTGGACATACGCGACCGCGCAGGCTGGACGGCTGACACCGCAGGCACCACCCCGAAGATGGCCGCCTTGATAGCAGACGCCGCGCTGCTACAGCCACAGCCCAAGACAATTGATGTCGCATCGGGCGGGCTCTGCCTCATCATCGGTGCGCCAGAGGTCGCGTTTGCCGCAGCCGAAAAGCTGGCGGATATTCTGGCGGTGACGGTGCTGGTCGCAAATGGCGCGAACCTACCTGTAACTGGCCGCTATGATTGCTGCACCGGGCGGCTACGCAGTGCCTCTGGGACACTTGGGGCGTTCCACATCTTGATCGACGCATTCCAGCAAGTGTTGCCGGGCGGGCGCGGTGCGGCGCAGCTGACAGAGCCTCGCGATGGCGCGCAATCCGAATGTGATCTGATCCTCGATTTGACCGGTGACACGCCTCTTTTTCCCGCTCCGGAAAAGCGGGACGGATACCTGCGCGCCGATCCCGGCAGCTTGCCCGGGGTGGCCGATGCCATTCTTGCCGCTAGCCAAATGATTGGCACGTTTGAAAAACCACTTTATGTTCGGCTGGAGACCTCTCTCTGCGCCCATTCCCGCGCTGAACAGCCCGCCTGCTCCAACTGCCTAAATGTCTGCCCGACGGGTGCAATCCTGTCTGCGGGCGAGCATGTCAGCATTGATCCACTGATCTGCGCCGGGTGCGGCGCGTGTTCGGCGGTCTGCCCCTCGGGCGCGATCAGCTATGACGCGCCCCCCGTCGACCATGTGTTCCGCCGCATTGGCACGCTGGCCTCCGCCTACCGCAAGGCGGGCGGTCAGGCGGGTGCGCTGCTGGTGCACGATGCGCATGGGGCCGAGATGATCAGCCTTGTCGCGCGGTACGGCAACGGCCTGCCCGCTCACGTGATTCCGCTAGCGATCGACGCGCTTGCGATGTTTGGACATGCCGAAATGCTGGCGGCGCTGGCGAGTGGATTTGCCCGTGTCGATATCCTGCTCGCTCCCAAAAGCGACCGCGAAGTTTTGCAGGCACAGGCGGAACTGGCCGCTGCGATGGGCGTAGGCGAGGGCGTCACGCTGTTGGATATAGCGGACCCTGACGCGCTGTCGGATCATCTGTTCGACCGCGATGTCGTAGACAGCCCACCCATCACCCCGATCCTGCCGCAAGGCTCGCGCCGCCAGATCGCGCGTCTCGCCGCAAAGGCGCTGTCGCCCGAGGCAGAGGTCATCCCGCTGCCCGCCAATGCGCCATATGGTGCGGTGATCGTGGACACCGATGCTTGCACGCTCTGCCTCGCCTGCGTCTCGCTTTGCCCGTCCGGCGCCCTAATGGACAATCCCGACATGCCGCAACTGCGCTTTCAGGAGGATGCGTGCCTGCAATGCGGGCTCTGCGCCAATGTTTGCCCCGAGGACGCGATCACCTTGAAGCCGCAGATTGACCTGACCGACGCGGCCCTGGGCCAAGTAGTGCTGAACGAGGAAGAACCGTTTGCTTGCGTCGAATGCGGTAGCCTGTTCGGCGTCAAATCGACGGTCGAGCGTATTATGGAAAAGCTGGCCGGCAAGCACGCGATGTTTGCTAACCCTACCGCGGCGCGGATGATCCAGATGTGCGACAATTGCCGTGTTCAGGCGCAGTTTCATTCGCAGAACAATCCTTTCGAGGGCAAGGAGCGCCCGCGCGTACGCACCACCGAGGACTACTTGTCCAAGCGCAAGGATCACTAGAATTGACTACCTCACCCGACCCCGAAATGGAGACAAAAATGAGCGAAGATTTTAACATGTCGATGCGCAAATTCCTCAAGCAGGTTGGCGTGACCTCGCAACAGGCAATCGAAGAAGCGTTCCGCAAGGCGGACGGCACCGAAGGTAAGCAGTTCGAAGCCCGCATGGTCCTGACCGTTGATGGCGTGGATCTGGAGCATGTGGTGACCGGCACGATTAAGGGTTGATGCGGGAATGACACTCGCCCGTGAGGATGTGCTAGCCGCGCTGAAAGCACTGATAGATCCGGTTAGCGGCGCGTCGCTGGTCGATGCCGGTTTGGTCAAGGCACTGACCGTTCAGGACGGTGCCGTGCGCTTTGTGCTGGAGGTCAGCGGCAACCATGCGGCGGCCTATGGCAAGGTCAAGGACGAGGTCGAGGCCAAGCTGCACGCCCTACCCGGCGTCGAAAAGCTGTCGGTCGTCATGACCGCCCACAGCGCCCCGGCCGCGCCACCCGATCTGAAGCTGAACCGCCCGGCAGAACCGGCGGGACCGCAGAAAATACCGGGCGTAGACCGGATCATTGCGGTGGCCTCAGGCAAGGGCGGCGTAGGTAAATCCACGGTTGCCGCAAACCTCGCCTGCGCGCTGGCCGCTGAAGGGCGGCGCGTCGGCTTGTTGGATGCCGATGTCTATGGCCCGTCGCAGCCGCGCATGCTGGGCGTATCTGGCAGACCTTCCTCGCCTGATGGCAAAACGATCCTGCCGATGCGCAATTTCGGCGTAACGATGATGTCGATGGGGCTGATGACAAACGATGATCAGGCCGTCGTCTGGCGCGGACCCATGCTGATGGGTGCCTTGCAGCAAATGCTGACACAGGTGCAATGGGGTGCGTTGGATGTGCTGATTGTGGACCTGCCGCCCGGCACCGGCGACGTCCAGATGACGCTGGCACAAAAGGCGCAGTTGGACGGCGCGATCATCGTCTCGACACCGCAGGATGTGGCGCTACTTGATGCGCGCAAGGGGATCGACATGTTCAACCAGTTGGGCACACCGATCCTCGGAATGATCGAGAACATGTCCACGCATATCTGTTCGCAATGCGGGCATGAGGAGCACACCTTTGGTCATGGCGGCGTCGCCGCTGAGGCGGCCAAGCTGGGCGTGCCATTGATGGCGGAAATACCGCTGCATCTGGATATCCGGCTAGCGGCAGATGGCGGTGCGCCAATCGTGGTGTCCAAGCCTGACAGTCCGCAGGCGGCGGGATTTCGCGCCGTGGCGCAACAGCTGATTGCGCTTGGCCACGCATGAAGCAGCCGGCGTTTTCTCCGCTGTTCTTCGGGCTTGATGCGGATGGCGCAGATCCGTTCGCGCTTGCCTGTGCCAAGGCAACGCAGGTGTGCGACGCGGGATTGGTGACCTATGATCTGAGCGCAGATCGGCTGCGCGCTGCCATGGTGTTTGCGCCCGATGTGCCGCTGCGCGATGCTGCGTGCATGCTCCCCCTCTGCGGGGTTGGTTTCCAAAACGCGCTCGGGGCGCTTGCGCCGCCAGAGGTGGCTGTGCATCTGGGCTGGAGCGGAGAGATCCATCTCAACGGCGGACGATGCGGCGCCATGCAACTAGCTGCCGCCGCCACGGACGCCGACACTATTCCCGACTGGCTGGTCGTAGGCCTTTCGCTGGACCTTTGGCCATCGTCGCAAGACACTGGCCTGACGCCCTACGATACAGCCCTTTACGCCGAGGGATGCGGTGAAGTAGAGCCAATCAAACTACTAGAGGCTTGGGTCCGGCACACTTTGGTCGAGATCAACGCTTGGGCTGATGACGGACCGGCACGGCTGCACCGCAATTGGCTTGCCGTAGCGCAGGGACTGAATAGCGACGTAACGATTGGCGGATATAACGGGACTTTCATCGGAATTGATGAGACCCTCGGCCTGCTGATGAAAACCCAAGACGGTGTGCGACTAATCCCCCTCACCACCCTGCTGACGGAGCCTGCATGAAACTCGCGCGCGCAATTCATTTTGACGAAAGCGACACCCGTGTGTTCCACAACCCGGCGCGCACCGGCGAATGGTGCATTTCCGGCGGGTTTGAGTTTTCCAACTGGTCCGAGGCCGATCTGACTGGCAAGGCCCGGCAAGCGTTTGCCAATGGATGGATGGGCTGCGAAACCTTTGGCCGCGTCAGCTTTGTCGCCGTAACCCAGATAGAACTCACTGAACGCGATGCATTGGCAGACATCTTGGCGCAGCATTTTGTCGATATCTACGGAGCGCCCTCACTGACGCTGGCGCGCAATGTCGCGCTGGAGGAATTATCGCAGATGGCAGATCTATGCAGCGATCATGACCCCAACACCCTGATGACCGTCGCGCGTGATCTGACCGAAGCTGGCGTCAGAGAAACCTATCGCATGATCGAAGCGCAGGCCGCAGAGCTTGATCAGTTCGCCATCCACGGCTCACTGGATGAACCGCCGCACTAGCAGGACTGCCGCGTTAGCGGGTTTGCGTCGCTGATGCTATGGCTGGCGCGCTCAACAGAAGGGATCGCATAATGCAACGAGATCAAAGCGACTTTGACGAACTGACAACCCCTGCCCTGCTGCTGGATGCCGCCAAGATGGCGCGCAACATCGACCGATTGGCCGACCACGCCAGAGGCCTCGGGGTCACGCTAAGGCCGCATCTGAAAACAGCCAAGTCCGCCGAGATCGCGCAGTGTCTCAGCGGTGGCGTGAGCGGGCCGATCACCGTCTCCACGCTGGCAGAGGCTGAGGTGTTCCATGCGGCGGGCCACACTGACATCCTCTACGCTGTGGGGATCGCCACGCAGAAGCTGACGCGCGTACAGGCGCTGCGCGATCAGGGGTGCGATCTGGTCGTGATACTCGACAGCCCCGCGCAAGCTGCCGCTGTCGCGCGAGAGGGCGTCCCGGCGCTGATCGAGATCGACAGCGATGGCCATCGCGGTGGGCTATTTCCCGATGATCCGGCATTGATCGAAACCGGGCGGATCCTTGATGCGAATGGCGCGCTGCGCGGCGTGATGACCCATGCCGGTGAAAGCTATAATGTGCGCGGCAAGGTCGCACATGCCAAATTTGCCGAACTTGAACGCTGTGCGGCTGTGACGGCTGCGGAGGCACTGCGCAATGCGGGGCTGGCCTGCCCGGTTGTCAGCGTCGGGTCCACGCCAACAGCCCATGCGGCACGGGATTTATCGGGCGTTACCGAATTGCGCGCCGGCGTCTATGTGTTCTTTGACTTGGTCATGGCGGGCATCGATGTCTGCCGCACTGACGACATCGCACTTAGCGTCCTGACGACGGTCATCGGGCACCAGCCGTCCAAGGGTTGGGTGATGGTCGACGCTGGCTGGATGGCGATGTCTCGTGATCGTGGCACGGCGACGCAAGACGTGGATCAAGGCTACGGCGTCGTCTGCGACGCAAAGGGGCGCGTGATACCCGATCTGATTGTTACCAGCGCCAATCAAGAACACGGTATCGTCGCGTTGTGTCCGGGTGCAGCCGGACCGATGCCAGAACTGCCCGTGGGAACGCACCTGCGCATCTTGCCCAACCACGCCTGTGCAACCGCCGCCCAGCATGACCGATACAATGTGCTGCCAGCCGAGGGTGGCCCGTTGAAAATCTGGCACCGCTTTGGCGGTTGGTGACAGTCGCATGTTGATCCATATCTCCGAGGAACAGTCCCGCTCGCTAATCTCCACCGAACTCGCCTTTGATGCGGTGCGCCGGGCGTTCATCGCCGCCGTTGGCCCCGACGCTAACAGCTTTCCCGTCGTCATCGCCCATGCCAGTGATCCGCAGAACCGGTTCACCATCAAATCAGCGGCGGGATCAGAACTCGCGGGGCTCAAGATCGGCGCCTATTTCCCGACCAACGATGCCCGGGGCCTGCCGCGTCATGTCTCCACGATCCTGTTGATTGACCAAGAGTCGGGCAAGATTGGGGCGTTGATCGAGGGCTCGGCTGTAAATTGTTACCGCACTGCCGCAGCCGACGCTGTCGCCACCGATACCCTCGCCCGCCAAAACGCTGAGGTTCTGACGTTGTTCGGCACAGGACATCAGGCCGCCTACGAGGCCGAAGCGATCGCCCGTACCCGCCCGCTGTCCCGCGTTTCGGTAGTCGGCCGCACCCCTTCCCGCGCCGAAGCGCTCACCCTGAAACTGCGCGGCATGGGCCTGCCCGCCGAGAGCGCAGAACCCGAGGCTGCGGTCCGCGCCGCCGATATCATCGTCACAGCGACCACGGCGACGGCACCCCTGTTTGACGCAGACTGGGTCCGGTCAGGCACACACATCTCGTCAATGGGATCAGATTCGCAAGGCAAGCAGGAACTGCCTCCGAATATCTTTGCCCGCGCGCGGTTATTTTGCGATCTGCCGGATCAATCTGCCCGCATCGGCGAATTCCAGCACGCGGCGCACGGGGCGCACCTCACCGCCATCGGAGCGGTGCTTTCAGAAGGTGCCACCGGACGGCAGAACGATGATGAGATCACCGTCTTCGATAGCTCCGGCATTTCGCTCCAAGATCTCTACATGGCAAAAGCCATCCTTGATGCCGCGAAGTTACGTGAAGGCTGAGATCAGCAGCAACTGCTTAGCACGGTAGGCGCATGGAAGACGTGTGGCCCTAAGAGTTGGAAGCGGGCATCTTGCAATACCAACGCAGGTGCATCCTATCAGAAACTCCGAGGGAGCTGATTTCGGCTTGAGGAAAAGATCGGTCTTAAACCAAAACTTGGAACGGGCCGACAGTACATCTCCGCCAAAATTACCCTTCGACGGTGCTTAGGGTTCTAAATGTGGCCCAAGTTATAAGAGGCTTCGGCTTATTTAATTAACTTGATTAAGCAGCACCATGACTGCGGTGTCAGCGTTGCTGCTGCATGCTTGGTAGCAATGACTTCGCAGTTGTATCTTAAGTGAAACCCAAGGTTAGGGTTTAGTCTAAGCCCGGGCCGATGCCTGCAGAAAGGCCCAGTCACAGGACCTACTTCCAACAAAAAGCAACAATGCGCAGCTAAAGCATTCAATCCGTCGTAAACATATAGTCGTCACCCGGGGCAGCAACATGGCACGATATGCAGCCTGCATCGGCCCCCTTGGCGACACGTCCAGCCAACTGCATGCCTGCCGGGTTCTTGTCGAGCGATCCATCCGGCAGGTATTTGACCCAGAACCAATCCATGTTGTCTGCATCGTAGCCTGCCTCGCGACGAAACATCACCGTGATAGCAGCTAGATGCTTGCCGGGATCGGCTTGCACATCTTCGATCGTGACGTCCTCAGGCCCGTAGTTTCTCTTGATGATCAAATCACCGCTGTGACCATTTACGTCAGCTTTGGAATAAAACGTCTCAAGCATCATCCCGTGCGGCGCCACCCCCTCGTAGGGGAAAGTTCGGATTGCGTTCTCACCTGCCAAGTTCGATGCTTCCATCACTTCCCACAAAAGCCGGGCATATTCGGCGTCGGCTTCCGTCCCAAACGGCGCGTCTTGTGCTGACGTGGCACCGACACCCAAGACCAGAGCGGTAACTCCTGCAGCAATGTAGCGTTTCATGATGATCCCTCCTCTATGTGCATTTGCATAGCGAAGCTTAATCGGCTTTAGGCGCGCATCTCGTTCATTTTCCTTCACCATCCCGGCATCCAATCGTGAAGGTTCTTTACTTGGTCTACGCGGCAAGTGAGCGGAAAGTGAAAAGGAACAAATAAAGAGGGGGGGGCGTATGCGCTTAAGCGTTTATTTAGTGACGACGGCCCTATCCATTGTTGCTGCCGTGCCCGCGGCGGCAGGTGAAACCTGCGTAAAAAACGCTTCACAGGAGCATCGCCTTTTCGCTGTGGAGGCCGAAGGCGATAGGATCAGTCGCTGGCTAAAGGCGGGTGAAACGCTTTGTCTGCGAACCACCCGCGAGCCGGGCAGACGCGCCGTGGTAAGTGTTTTTGAACACACTGAAGTAATTGAAGGCTGTTCGCGGCTCAGCGCCACTGGCGAGCTCGAGACATTGATCCGTTACGTTGATTTTGACCGCTGTGCGTGGCTGTCCAACTCATGACCTAGTTACTCAAAGCACTTGATAAGGGGGCGGCTGTCCAAACCGCCTATCGTCACGTTGATTGATAACGGGCTGCAGATAAGTGGCATTGTCAGCGACTTGGCAGTGATCGGTGAACATCCTCCTAAAGCACATCACCGCATTGTTAGTGTGCGGATTTGCCGCTGCGTGGTAGAATGCATCTACCCGGTGTTCGACCGGCGTACAGTTTGGTCGGTCGACACCTACCTTTTTGTGCGCGGAGGTTTTAAAATGGTACGGCCTGTCAAGACAATCGGAAATCCCGGATCTTGGCTGATGCAAGCATTTGGCGATGCTTCACATTACGCCAAGGACGCGGCTCATGAAATCAGTGGCGAGGCGCGCACGGACCTCAAAGTAAAGCAGATTGGCGTCGAGGATATCGGGATTGCGCTCCGAAAAGGTGCGAGTGATTTTGTAGCCCTTCGCACAGACGTTCTTTTCATCGCTATTCTCTATCCGATCATTGGTTTGTTCCTTTCGGCAATTATCTTCCATCGCGATTTATTGCACCTCATCTTTCCGCTCATCTCAGGGTTTGCGCTGCTTGGTCCCATCGCGGCCATCGGCCTGTACGAGATGAGCCGTCGCCGTGAGAAGGGCGAGCGGGCAGGCTTCCGCGCGGCGATGGGTGTGATGGGGTCGCCGGCCATAGGGGCGGTCCTGATAATCGGCTTGGGTCTGGTCTTGATGTTTATCACCTGGATGCTGACGGCTTATCTTATTTACACGCTGACCCTAGGCCCCGAGGCTCCGATCTCGGTGACGTCGTTCCTTTGGGATGTCTTCACGACGAGCGCTGGCTGGGCGATGCTGGTTATTGGCTTAGCAGTGGGCTTTGTGTTCGCGGCTGCGACACTTGCCACGACAATCGTTTCGATACCGCTGCTATTACATCGGCATGTCGGCGTAAGTGCCGCGATATCGACCTCGCTGAAAGTGACAAGAGAAAATCCGGCAACCGTGGCCGCGTGGGCATTTATCGTCGTCATTTCCTTGATCGTCGGGATGATCCCGCTCTTTCTGGGATTGATAGTTGTGTTTCCAGTCCTCGGACATGCGACATGGCACCTTTACCGCAGAGCGGTAGAGTGACGGCCTAAACGCTCAATGTAGCCAACTTATTTATTTTCAAGACGCCAGTTTGCCGGGCTACCTCTTCCGGGCCCGGTCGACGAACGTGCCCTCAATCACTGACGTGTCGCGCGGAGCCGTCAAGCAGGCTCCTGCTCATGGCAAATCTGTTCCGTCTCAGGAGGGTCCAGTGCAACGTGCAAGAGCTCACAATATCCGCCTGACGGGCGCGGCTTGAAATGCCTACAAGTGTGGCAGATCCCAAAGGGCTTGGACCCATTTTTTCGCACGGCTGTGTTCAACAGACCCCGCAAGGACGCCTCGATTTGCACGAGGTCATCGCTCGGCACCCCTTCAAGCGCCGTTCGCAAAAGCGAATTTGTTTCAGTCGCGTTCCGGCCGACATCCGTCAATTGGTAACTGATCGAACGCTTGTCCATGTCAGAGCGTTCTTCGCTCACAAATCCCTTGCGCAAGAGAGATTTCAACGTCTGTGACGTCGTACCCCGTGTCGTGCCAAGAAAATCAGCAACATGTGAGGGTGACCGGGAGAAGCGATTGGCTCGGCCAAGATAGTCGAGCGCAGCGCTTTGCGCCGGATTGAGCGCACCCTCCCAAACCTGAGCCGAATCCAAACGACTGAGTCGGTTGATAAGCGAGCGTATCTGTTCGGTTGTTTCCATAGGCAATTTATAGCGACTCGACACCAGCATTGCAATAATAGCGAATCGCTACTACAAGTGAGTTATTCTATATCACCAAATGGGAGCCGCTGCTATGACCAGATATCTTCTTTCGATCTTTGCGCTGAGTGTGAGTACGTCAGCCGCCCTCGCAGCGAGTGATCAAGCGCTTGATCAGCAGGGCGCCGTCATCTCGCCCGCCGACGAGTCCGTCATCGCTGCGTTTGACATCCTTGCCGCGCACGCACACCGCGATGCCAATAACGTCACATTCCACATGACCACAAACGGAGTGGCGGGTGCAGATACGCCTGCCCCGATCGGAGCGGTTGGTGGAGCGTCTGTGCATTCCTATGTTTGGCCGACGTCACTTGACCCCGCCGTGGTCGGGTTCGAGGCGGGAACCGGCATTCTCGCCCTCGCGGCGACAAGCCATCCCGACTTTGACGACACACCTCTTGTGGACGAAAACCGTGACGGCGATCCCGCCAATGACGGCCTGATCTGGCACAGTCACTGGGTCGTGCTGACCCCGACCGAAACGTGCGGCCCCGGCGCGCTGGCCGTTCGCGACATCCCCGAAGGAGAAACCCCGAAATTGCCCGCTACATGGCCCGGTCTGCCGATTTTTCTAGACAGCCCCGGCTTCACCCCGCTCTTTAACGGACCAGAGATCAAGGTAGTCGTGGGTTTTGCCAGCGATGCTGAAATTGCCGGTGCCACCTATGACGGAGTGACCGCCGCCTTGCGCGTCGATGCTAATATCCACGCGCCGCTCCTTTGCGTCACAGATGTCTTTGATGTGGCGTCAGGCGATCTTTCTCTGCCGGGTGTCCTACAGTAAAACTTGGTCGGGCCAAACGCAGCCTCGTACATCAGGAATGCGCGCGAGAACATCTGATAACTGCTTGTCATCGGTACAGATCGTCACACAACAGGACGACTATGATCTCGCGGTCAAGCACGCGTGATCCAACGCTAATTGAATGATCTCGGGGCTGGCTTGCAAAACAAACGGGTGATTCCTAACTATTGGCGCACTTAAAAATATCAACAATTATTAATCTAAAACCGCAACGCGAACCAATCACCCACGGTAAGTTATTTTCGCTAAGCAAACCTACATCTTTTGCAATAAATGCTAGAGTGAGGTTTTTTACTGCAACTTTATATTGACTATTTTACCAAAAAATTTAATCGCAGAGGAGGGTAATATTAGCCACCCATTTATGAAATATACCTTATCGGTGTAGCGAATTTGCGCTAAAAGATTGGTCCAAATATATCGTGTAGTTGAGTGTTTAACCCAAAAGCATAGCTTATGGCTGGTATCTATCGCTGCAGGACGGACACTTGGCTTCCTGGTTCGCGCGCGCTTCGATTTCCGAGATCGCCCCGGGCGTGCGTCTGAGATCGCGGATCTTTGCTTGGCGTCCTGCATCTGAGCCGGGTTCACCTCGTTGATCTTCTCGAGAAAATTGAGAAAGTCTTGGTGTAGCATGGGTTTCACTCCGTCGGAAAAAGCCGATTGATATAGGCCTTTTTTCTACGATCCGAAGCTCACCAACACGAAAAGCGGACACCCCCTTTTTTTTGCTGTCGAAAGACTCTCGCAAAAGCGTGAGAACTCGACCTATTCAATTTGCCCCCACGCCCAAATGGCAAGCGAAGCGCGCGGCGCGCAGAGCAAGACGCCTGATAGCACTAACAGGCCGGGCGGTAGATTTAATCGTTCGGCTGTGGGCTGAGGCGATAAACTGACGACAGGGCATCTGGTCTAGAGGGCGGAGACCTACCGTTCGCAGCAACGTGCAACATTAACCGCTTTGCGCGAGCAGACGATGACCACCCTCCTCATCCTGCCTTTGAGCAACTCTAAGATGCCTGCAATCCATCGAGTCTCCCCGACTTTGCCCCATTTCTAACAAATTTCCTTGGCAAGGTTGTTTCTTAGACCTGAACAATTCTTCTACATTACGAACACTGGACAAGAAAATGAACGTTCAAAGCCCCCTTACCGCAGCCGGTCTGGATAGAAAAAGCTACCTATCGGCCCGCGATAGTAGCGACAAGGATCTCCTCATTTACGCCGCACGTAAAAGCGGTCGTTCGGTGCTGCAGATCCGCCGCGACTTCAGAAAAATGGCTAAGTCGCACAGTCGTCTCAATTTCGTAGAGTACATCCGCAACGGCCTCTATCGCTACGACGATTTTAGCGATGAACAGCGAGCAGCCTATATTTCGAACGACCGTCACTGGGAGTTCACACATCAGTGCAATAACCGTAGTTGGACTGGCGTTGCCGAGGACAAAGTGCTGGCAACTATGCTTCTATCCACTGGAGGTATCCCAGTACCGCCGATTTTGGGCGTCATCGACAAGTCGGCACGCATTTACCCCGGACTGGAAAAAATAGACACATCGGACAAGTTGCGCGATTTGGTTCACGCCAATCAAGACAGTGGGCTCTTTGGCAAGATCGTTGACGGAATGATCAGCTTCGGTGCTTTTCGCATTGAAAGTGCAGATGCCACTCACCTGACATGCTCTGGGCATGCCCCCATGACCTATGAAAACTTCATGTCCAATTTTGTCGGCGACAACGCCTATATTCTTCAACACAGCCTCGTCAATCACACAAAAATTAGACCTTATGCGTCTGCCCTCGCGACCGTTCGCATGATTAACCTGGTCACTAAGGATGGAGTTTTTTGCCCTCAGGCGATTATTAAAATTCCACAGGGCAGCAATATTGCCGATGCCTTTTGGCGCCCTGGAAATCTAGCGTGCGAAGTTGATGTCGAAACGGGCCTGATCCGTTCCATCGCCGAGCGCGCAGGACAAGAGGTCAAATTTTATGACGAGCATCCAACATGTCAGGGCCTAATGGGGCTGAAACTGCCTCATTGGGACCAGTTGCGTGACCTAAACGCGCGAGCGGCGCAGATTTTTGCACCTATCCCCTATCAATCGACCGACATCGCAATCACACCAAGCGGCCCTGTCATCATCGAGCTCAACTACGGCGGCGGCTTTGATTTGCCCCAGTATGCCAGCGGTCGAGGAATGCTCACACCTGAGGTGCGCGCCTTCTTTGAGCAACATGGCTGCGTCATCGGGGGCCCTAGCAAAAGCAAGCGCTCGTTCTTCGGGCGTGACTGATCACGTCAAGTAATCAAGTCAATTTTAGAATTGGATAGTGATATGACTGAGCTACCAAATTTAACCGCTGCTGAAGGTATTCCAACTGCCGCAATGGCTGAGGTTGCCCGGATTTTACAGACCGGTGATCTTTTTCGATATGGCTCCGACCACTCGCCCGTTGCGTTGCTAGAGGCAGAATTTGCCCAAGCACTTGGGAGCAAGTTTGCATTGGCTGTGTCGTCGTGTTCTGCGGCCTTGTTCCTTTCGCTCAAAGCCCTCGGTTTGCCACGTGATTCCAAGGTTCTGATCCCAGCTTTCACTTTCGCAGCTGTCCCTTCTTCGGTGGTGCATGCGGATTGCATCCCAGTGCTTTGCGAATGCGGCAGTGACTACAGGATCGACCTCGATGATTTCGCGAGAAAACTTCCCGATTGTAGCGCGGTAATAGTCAGCCATATGCGCGGTCATACGTCTGATATGGATGCCATAATGTCGCTCTGTGACAGCGCCGGTGTTCCAGTGATCGAAGACGCAGCGCATAGCCTTGGCACGACATGGGCGGGGCGAAATATTGGGACCATTGGGAAAATCGGGTGCTTTAGCTTCCAGTCGTACAAATTGCTCAACGCAGGCGAAGGCGGGATCATGATCACTGACGACGAAGATCTGATCGCGCAGGCGATCATCATGTCCGGTGCATATGAGTATAACTGGAAGAAACATCCAGTCCTACACGCGGTCTTTGCTAAATGGCAAAATCAGCTTCCCTTGTACAATTTGCGTCTAAATACGCTCTCAGCGGCTTTGA
>JAGXGX010000078.1 GCA_024636515.1 Roseovarius sp. | reverse complement strand
GAATGACGGGAACAACAACCCGACTTTCAATGTTGAATCCGGACTGAACATGTATGTCGCCCCGAGCGAAACGTTCAACACAACGTCCAGCCTCGATCTGTATGCAAATGGCGACGGCGCGACGTCGACCACCACAATCGATTTTGCCGCCAAAGCGGGCAGCGCCTATAGCGACTCGGTTGGAAACGTGTCTTTTCGCATCAACGACGTGGATTGGGGGGCCGGAAACCACAGGGATATCCTTACCATCAACGCGTTTGATGGCAATGGCGATCCCGTGACGGTCACCCTTACCCCCGGCGGCGGGCAGACAGTATCAGGCAACACTGTTACCTCTGATGATACCAGCACCTCGGAAACCAACCTGAACGGGTCGGTTCTGGTCGAAATCGCCGGACCGCTATCACAGATCGAAATCTCCTATTCAAACGGCTTAAGCGGCACTCAAGGGATCTATGTCAGCGATATCCATTTCGATGCGGTCGCCCCCGAAGATGGCGATGACAGTATTCTGGGGGGTGCTGGCAACGACAATATCTTTGGCGAAGCTGGGGATGACACGCTCGACGGCGGCTCAGGCAACGACACCCTGACCGGTGGTTCGGGCAACGACAGCCTGATCGGCGGCATCGGGGCGGATCAGCTCTTTGGTGACACGGGGGATGATACGCTGTTCGTGGCCCAGGGCGACCAAGCCTTTGGCGGCGACGGCGATGATCTTTTTGTCATCGACGATCTCGGCGAGGTCGGTGCTGGCACGATCAACATCGTGGGCGGCGAAGGTGGCGAGACCGCCGGTGATACGCTTCAGCTGAATAGCGATGTGTCACGAGCCGACATTACTTTCACCAATTCCGATGATGCGGCGGGCGGCCTTTCGGGCATCTTCACCATGGCTGACGGCACAGTTGTGACCTTTTCCGAGATCGAGAACATCGTCTGTTTTACTCCCGGCGCGCGTCTTCTTACACCGCATGGCGAGCGTGCGATAGAAACGCTGCGCGGCGGCGACATGGTGATCACCCGCGATCACGGGCCGCAACCGATCCGCTGGATCGGCAGCCGCACGGTGGCCGGCGTCGACAGGTTCGCCCCGATTTCAATTGCCGCACATGTGCTTGACGGGGCGACGCGCCCGCTTTTGGTGTCACCGCAGCACCGGTTTTTGTTCACTGGGTACAAGGCCGAACTTTTGTTTGGCTGTGACGAGGTTCTGGTTGCCGCCAAGCACATGCTGGATGGGCGCGATGTGGTCGCGAGCGACCGGGCGGCGGTGACCTATATCCACATATTGTTTGACCAGCATGAGGTGATCTATGCCGATGGCGCCGCCACCGAAAGCTTTCACGCGGGCGATGTCGGGATCTCAGCGATCTCGGATCTATCGCGCGAGGAAATGTTTAGCATTTTCCCAGAGTTGCGTGCCAATCCCAACGCTTATGGAAAGACTGCCCGCCCATGTCTCAAACGCCACGAGGCGCAGCTTTTGCTGTCGGTTCCGGAGCCAGGCCTGCTTGCCGCGTAAGCGGATCGGCGCAAATGCGGCAGCGCTGCCTTAAGAAACCGCAATACCACTAAATTGGTGTGTCGCTGTGCGAATAATAAAAATCTAACCATGCGGGCCTAATTTGGTGTGAACCCCATGACGCGCCCCGCAAGACCACAATTTGTAGGGCCAAACGCCTGAACGTAATGTCTGGAGCAACGCCTACTGGCAACCGGGTATCTGGTCAGCCTTGGAAATTGCAGCTTTAAGACGGGCGATACAATTTCATCGAGGCAATCTACCTTCAATATCGACGATACTCTTGGCAACGGTCAGTGGGCCTGGAGCGGGATCTGGTCCAACGACGGAAACCTCTATTCCGACGTCCCAGATAGCCGCGCCGCAAGCGTTGTTTTTGCGCCAAGCTATACGGATGTCACAGATGGCGTGATGGATGGGACAGTCGGCGACAACCTTATTGAAACCGAGTATTGGAACGGGCAAGGCGGTGCCGTGGATCGTGATGCCCCGAGCAGCAAGAACAACTCAATAGATGCGGGCGGTGATCGAGATACGATGTGGTCGGGGATGGCGATGATACGGTCTTGGCGGCATCCGCGATGATCTTCTCTTTGGGGACAATGCCAATACTGGCGATTTTGCCGGAACGATTGGCAATTTCACTCTGAGCGCCGCCAATGTCTCTTATTTCGAGAAGGGCACCGGTGGCCCGGTGGGCCAGTTCGCCACCTATGACAATGTCGCCTCCACCGAATTGCTGACATTAGCTGCGAACGCGAAATCTGCGACACGGTGAGGGAAAGCGGTCATTCTAGTTAGCTACCTTAGGACGCACCTACATTCAAATAGAAGGGCAGGGCCTATCGTTCGCCGCGCAGAGGTAAAAGTTAGTGGAGGTCTGCAAAAGCGGACGGTAAGTCTACCTCCTTCTCAACAACTCGGGCCATCCAAATGTATTCTAAATCGCTGATGAATACCTATCGGATTGTGCGAACCAACTCACCCGCTGCGACGGGCAGGAGGCAGCGTTGCAGGTAGTCGGGCAAGCGACCGCTTTAGAATGGAAGCCTTGCCGGGTGGCCGTATTCACGCATGTCTCAGGGTGTTATTACTTCAAATGCAGTAGAAAAAGGCTGAATAGCTCCGCTTGTGAGGATATGTCGAGCTTGCTATAAACGTTACGCCTATGGCTTTTGACGGTTGGCAGCGAAATACCCAGAGTCAAAGCGATTGATTTGCTGCTGTGGCCGATGAGAATGAGCTGAACAATTTCTCTTTCCCTTTCGGTAAGTGTTTCTGCGCCGAAATCGTGAAACCGGGTTTCTTGGTTCATACCGCTGTTGATGGCGTCCAAGCTACTGGGGTTCAGCGCAAACTGTCGCAAAATCACAGAATCCAAAATTGGAAATATTGTTTTGATCGACGCGCAACATGCCTGCGTTTCGGGGCTCCCCAATGGGGTGAGAAAACTAAAATCGAGCGCTGTGCCGTTTGGTAGATTCACCAATGCAATCACCTCGGCCATGTTTTTGGGCCAGCCTGGCGTGCGGTATCCGATCGCCTCGGAATCCTCGATATGCACGTCGAGTTCGTTTCCATCTGGCATTTGCGGGTTATCGCCTTGGAAGAAATCCGAAATCATGTAGACCCCAGCGGGTTTGCCAATCTGGAACGCCCTGTAGGCCGGGTTAATAACGTAAGTGTAAGTCAGATAGTTGTTCAGACCGCGTAAATGCAGTGTCGGTTCGGGGAAGCTGGCCAACACGGTAGGCGCATGATGCTTGTGATAGAGAAAGATGTGAAACGACCTGTGGCCGAATTGGCCTGACAGCAGATCCGCCAGATCCGAGACGAAGCTGTCGCGGCCAATAAGGTCTATCAGCCGAGCAATCAGCGCCTCCCTCGGGGAAGGATAATGGGCTGCAGGCATCTCTTGCTCCATCCGGCAAGCCTTTTCGGGTCAGGGTAAATTGCAACCAAAGCAAAATCCGTCTTTGCCCGAAGGCCGTCTCATTCTTTGGGATGATAGGACAATGGGGCAGCATCGCGGACATTGACAGGGCCAACCCGGCGAATCAACTGACTAAACGAGGTAAAAATTCGACCATGGAATTTCCTATCCCAACCGTTCGGGCGCTATTTCCGTCGCTTGCAGTTACCGACGATGGTGCGACCCGGACCTACCTTGATAATCCGGCAGGCACGCAAGTGCCTCTTTCGGTGGTCGAGGCAATCTCAGGCTATCTGTTGAACGACAATAGCAACTCCGGCGGCGCGTTTATCACCAGCCAGAAGACCGATGAAGTATGGCGTAGTGCGCATGAGGATATGGCGCTTTTCCTCGGTGCCAAGTCCGCAGCAGAAATTATCATCGGTCAATCCATGACCAGCCTGACGTTTCATCTGTCTCGCAGCATCTGTCATGATTTTCAGCCCGGTGATCAGATTGTCCTCACCCGGATGGAGCATGAGGGCAACGTCGGTCCATGGCTGGAGATCGCCAAGGATAAGGAACTCGAAATCCGCTGGGTCGATTTCAACCGCGAGACGTGGCAGGTTGAACCCGATGATCTGGCCGCACAATTAACTGAGCGCACTCGCTTGGTGGCACTGAACTATGCCAGCAACATGACCGGATCAATCAACGATATCGCGGCGCTCGCCAAGATCGCCAAGGACGCAGGCGCTTTGGTATTCGTGGATGCCGTGCAATTGACGCCACATCACTTGGTTGATGTGCAGGCGCTCGGCTGTGATTTTCTGGCGTGTTCGTCCTATAAGTTTTTCGGTCCTCATTTGGGTATCGTTTGGGGTTGCCACGACTTGCTAAGCAGCATCTACCCCTACAAGGGTCGCTGTGTGTCAGACGCCAGCCCCGACCGGCACGAAACGGGCACGCCGCAGTATGAGTTACTGGCCGGGCTGTCTGCCACGGTGCGATATTTTGAGACCTTGGGCGGTATGTTGGGCGGGCAGGGCAACCGCCGCGCGCTGATCGAACACGCCTACGCGGCCTCGCGCAGCTATGAAGAGCCGCTTACCAACACGCTGATTGCAGGGCTTGAGGACATTCCCGGCATCACGGTCTATGGTATTACCAACCCCAACCGCATCGGCGAGCGTGTGCCGACCGTGTCGATCCGGCACGCCGAGGTCGCACCGCAGCCCATCGCAGAGGCACTGGGTGCGGTCGGCATTCATGTCTGGCACGGCCATAACTACGCCTATGAACCTGCCCGCGCGCTGGGCTTGCCGCTAGACGAGGGCGTCGTGAGAATCGGCGTCGCCCACTATAATACGCAGGCCGAAATTGAGCGCACAATTTACGAGATTACCAAGGCCGTTACAAAAGCCGGATAAAACCGTGCGTGGCCACCCTTCAACAAGGAGAAAAACACCATGAAACGACTGCACGGATTATTCGCCGCGGCTGCCGCGGCGCTCACCATGGGCACAGCCCTGCCAGCCGACGCCGAGACGCTACGAGTCGGTATGGAATGCACCTATGCGCCCTTCAACTATCGCACCGAAAGCGGCGAGTTGGCGGGTTATGATGTCGACGTGGCCAAGGGCGTCGCTGAGATCATTGGCGCGGACCTCGAATTTGTCTGTCAGCAATGGGACGGGATGCTGCCTGCGCTGCTGGCCAACAAGTTCGACCTGATCGTCGCATCAATGTCGATCACCAACGACCGTCTGGAAAAGATCGATTTCTCCAGCCCGTACCGCGATTCCGTGGGTCGTCTGGTGGGCGCGACAGGCAAATACGAGAACCTGTTTGACGACGCGGGCAAGCCCATCCCCGAGAACTTCAAGGACATGCGTATCGGGCTAGAGCGCGCGTCGACCTACGCGGCATGGTTCGAAGCCACGCTGCCCGACGCCAACGTGGTCCTGTATGACGGGTCCGAGGCGACCTATCTGGACCTGCGCAACGGCCGTTTGGATGCAATCATGACCAACCCGATGAAGGCGCACCTGCGCTTTCTGTCAACCGAAGAGGGTAGCGGATTCAACTTCATCAGCCCTCCCATCGGTGAGGTTGAGTTCTTCGGTGTCGGCGTCGGCATCGGCCTGCAAAAAGGCCAGCCCGAGCTGAAGGCCCGGCTGGACGGCGCGATCAAAGAACTAATCAATGACGGCAAGTTGACGGAATATGCGCTGAAATACTTCCCCTTCCCGATCCATAATCAGGAATGGGGCGACGACTGACAACAGACCTCTCCCTCTGGGGCGGCGCGGATTTTGCGCCGCCCCTTTTTTCTAATTTGAAATCGAGCGAAGGGGCATGCCATGGAAATTTTGTCAGGGTGGTGGGACGATTTCTTTTGGGGCTCCGTCGTCGTGGCGCAGGTTTTTCTGGCCTCTCTCGTTCTTATGATCATCTTTGGCCTGATGGGGGCTGCCGCCAAACTATCTGGTAGCCGTATCGCGCAAAAAATCGCCAACGGCTATACGATCGTATTTCGCGGTACACCTGAAATTCTGGTGATACTGCTGCTCTATTTCGGATCGGCGATCACGCTGACGTCCATCGCCAAGCTGTTTAATCCCGACATCAAATTCCTTGACGTGCCGCCGTTTTGGGCCGGGACCATCGCCATTGCGCTGATTGTGGGCAGTTATGCGACTGAGACGTTTCGTGGCGCGTTCCTTGGCGTCAAACCTGGCAGTATCGAGGCTGCAGAGGCGCTGGGCATCAACGGCCTGCAGGTGTTCATCTATGTGCGCGTGCCCGAAATGTGGCGCCTGGCCCTGCCCGCGTTTGGCAATCACATGCTGTCCCTGATTAAGGACACCGCCCTGATTTCGATCATCGGCCTCAATGAGACTCTGTTTGTCGCCAAACAAGCCATGGGTGCCACCGGACAGCCTTTCATCATGTATATAACGGTCGGCGCGATCTATTTGGGCTTTTCTACAGTGGTGACGCTGACTGTCATGGGCCTAGAGCGGTATGGAAATCGAACTATGAAGGCCGGAACATGAGAGCAATCCCATGAGCTTTGATGTCAGCCTGATCTTCACCGCTCTGCCCAAAGTGTTGATGGGCATCGGCCTGACTTTTCAGTTGTTAATTTTATCCGGCGTTTTGGGCCTGATGTTGGCAGTGGTGCTGATGCTGATGCGTGTCAGTGGTAAATGGTATCTGTCGTGGCCCGCGCAGGTCTATATCTATGTGTTTCGCGGCACGCCCATTTTGGTGCAGATATTCATCATCTACTACGGATTTCCGCAGTTGGAGTTCATCCGTGAGGGCATCTTGTGGCCCATATTCCGCGACCCATTTGGCTGTGCCATTGTCGCGCTGACTTTGAATACGGCGGCTTATGTGTCCGAAATTCTGCGCGGGGGGGTTCTGGGTGTGGATCGCGGTATCCTTGAGGCGGGCGAGGCGCTGGGCCTCAATCGCCGTCAGCGTTTTACCTATCTGACCACCCCCATCGCTGCGCGGCTAGCCCTTCCGGCCTATGGTAACGACGTGATCAGCTTGCTGAAATCCACCGCACTGGCCAGCACAATCACTCTCGCCGACATGACAGGGATCGCGCGCACAATCGTGGCGCAGACATATGCGCCCTATGAAATCTTCATCTCGCTGGCGATTATCTACATGATCATCACGTTTTTCATTCAGAAACTCATGGCCCGGATCGAACTTTGGTTGGGCCGCTATACGGTAAGGACGGGATGATATGACCGGATCAAAACCCCTCATCCGCATGGAGCATGTCGGAAAATATTTTGGCAAATTCAAAGCGCTGAACGACATCAACCTCGAAGTTACCAAGGGCGAACGGATTGTGGTCTGCGGCCCGTCCGGCTCGGGCAAATCCACGATGATCCGTTGTATCAATCGACTGGAAAAGCATAACGAGGGGCGCATTTTCATCGGCGATATCGAATTGACGGACAACCTGAAAGACCTCAACGCTGTGCGCCGCGAGGTTGGCATGGTTTTTCAGAGTTTCAATCTGTTCCCGCACATGACGATCCTGAAGAACCTGATGCTGGCGCAAAAACTTGTCCGCAAAACGTCGAAGGTTGAGGCTCGCGAGATGGCGATGCACTACCTTGAGCGCGTCAAAATCCCAGAACAAGCCGCTAAATACCCGATCCAGCTGTCCGGCGGACAGCAACAGCGCGTCGCAATCGCCCGCGCCCTATGCATGAAGCCCGAGGTGATGCTGTTTGATGAGCCAACATCGGCGCTAGACCCCGAGATGATCAGCGAGGTGCTGGAGGTGATGACCAGCCTTGCTAGTGAGGGAATGACGATGGTCTGCGTCACACATGAGATGGGCTTTGCTAGGTCGGTCGCCGACCGCGTGATTTTCATGGACGGCGGCGAGATCGTGGAAGAGGCCGCGCCAGACACGTTTTTCAGCGCGCCCAAGAATGCCCGCACACAGCTTTTCCTCAGCCAAATTCTCAGCCATTAGGACGCACAAGCATGACTCAAACCCTCCCGCCGCATGAAACCTTCCTGAGCTTTGCCGAGACGCTGGCCGACGTCAGCCGCGCCATGCTGCGCGAGGCGTGCGATCAGGTTCCGCAAATTGAGATCAAACCAGACGCCTCCTTTGTCACCACCACCGATAAGGCGGTCGAAACGGCTCTGCGCGAGCGGATCATTGATGCCTACCCAAGCCACGGCATCTTGGGTGAGGAGTTCGAAAACGTAAATACCGACGCCGAATTCGTCTGGGTGCTGGACCCGATTGACGGCACTGCACCCTTCATTGCCGGGATCCCCGTCTATGGCACACTGATCGGTCTTGCGTGGAATGGCGCGCCCTTTCTGGGCGTGATTGACCAGCCCGTTACCGCTGACCGTTGGACGGGCGTCGCCCGCAGCTTCGCTCAACATAACAACAGACCCGTGCATGTGCGCCCTTGCGTGTCGCTTGAAACCGCCTTGGTTACCTGTAGCAACAATGATTTCATGTCAGACAGCGAGCGCCCGCGCTTTGATCGCATCCGAAAGCGTGCGCAATATGTGCAATACGGCGGGTCGTGCTTTGCTTATGGGGCGATGGCATCGGGCCGTACAGACATGGCCGTGGACAGTGGGCTGGACCCCTTCGACGTTTACGCCTGCGCTGCCGTCATACTGGGCGCGGGGGGGCATTTTGGCGATTGGACTGGCGCGCCGCTCAGCTTCGGAATGGCGGGTCACGTTCTCGCCACCGGTGATAAGGCGCGCTTTGACGAGGCCATTTCGATCCTCAGGTCGGAGGGCGTCTAGCGAAAGCCAAAGACGCCGTCCGACACAAGTACCGTTATGTATAGAGCTTTGGGGCGAAATGAATTGCCTGGCCGATCTGTCGCTGAGGGAATTCACGCCGGATTTGACCAAGGACGTTCGCAATCCGTACTGCCTTGCCTATATTGAGGCTGCTGATACCCATCCTGGGTTCTCCGAGGCGGATTGCAAAGCCTATCTGATTTGCAATAACCCACAGACAGTCTCCGAGCGTGTGATCACCGCGAAGGACGAGGCTTGGCCCTTGCGCGCATTGGTCTTGATAGTGCCCGTCACACCGCCTCAACTGCGGCGCGATCCGCACTGCCTCCAGAATGCTGGAGCGCCCATCAGTCGCAGTTCCGGCGCGTGATCATGAACGGCTTCGGTGGCTTTATTTTCGGCGCATTGGGTGCCTCGAATGGCACCTCTATCCGCCCCGCTGTAGTTGCCGCAGGTGCCGTGACGCTGGTCGGTGGGTTGAGCCTCCTATTTCTGCCAATAGCCGTTCAAAAGACACACTCGGGCGGTTAAAAATGGCCGTATCGCCCACGTCGCAATTCTTCGAACCCAAGGATGCGCAGCGTTGAACGAGTGTTCGGTCTGAGGAAGCTGTGCCGCAGCATCAGATCGGCTCGCGAAAAGCCGGTACCAGCGGCTCACATCGATCAATCGGTCGGGATAATCAGGATGCATGCCGCGTCGCATCCGAAGTCTGAAAAGAGCCGATTCTGTGGAAAAACTCCGTGTTGCTGCCGCAGAAACTGGCCCTTTGATTGGAGGGTAAGCGCCTTTCCTGTCAGGCGTTTCGCATTTGCTGCGGTGCAGGAAAGATCTTGGCCAGTTTGCGGAGGTTTTGGGCG
>JAGXGX010000011.1 GCA_024636515.1 Roseovarius sp. | reverse complement strand
ATCGCCCCCGGCCTTGCACGGCTGCGCATTGCCGGCAGTCACCTGACCGATTTGATGGGTATGGAAGTACGCGGTATGCCTCTCAGCGCATTTTTGGAACCAACCTCGCGCGACGCGCTGGCGCACCATTTGGTGCGGCTCTTTGACGAGCCGGCAATCATCCGTTTGTCGCTGTTGTCACAGGGCGGCGCTAGCACACCGACGCTGACGGGCACACTGATGCTGATGCCGCTCCGCAGCGATCTTGGCGATATCTCGCGCGCGCTCGGATGTCTCGTCAGCAAGGGATCTATTGGGCGCGGCCCCCGCCGTTTTGCGATTTCGGATGCGGTGATCACACCGCTGAGCGCTGCACCCGGCAGCGCGCCGGTGCCGCAGGTAGTTGGTCAGTCGGCGGCTCTTGCAAGCGTAGCGCCTGCGACTGTGCGACCCAGCCTAGTGCAGTCTAGTCCTGCGCAAACTGGCCCAGAGCAAGCGAAGCCCGACACTATTAAAGGATCGGAACGGCCTTATCTGCGATTGATTAAAGGTTAACTGTTTGGCCCTGCCGCCGCGCGCGCAGGACCATTATCGACGAGGGCCGCACGGGAATTCGTGTGGCCCTCTGCGCATCTTATGTCCCGCGCTTTGAAATCTGCACATATTGCACAGCGTGTAAGATCGCCTGCCCGTCTTCTCACGCCCAGCTTCAGAACGGCCGAGGGCGCGCAGATCACCTTCACGCCCCCGGTTAATCAAAACTTGCAACGCGCGGGATCAGGCCGCTTCGGCGCTGCGCTCCTGCCGCAGGGCCGATAGCTCCTCGGCGACGAGGAAGGCAAGCTCCAGCGATTGCGACGCGTTCAGGCGCGGATCGCACGCGGTGTGATAGCGATCGCTCAGGTTCTCGTCGGTCACGTCAGCCGTGCCACCGATGCACTCGGTCACGTCCTGGCCGGTCATCTCGAAATGCACGCCGCCGGGGATCGTCCCCTCGGCCTTGTGCACGGCAAAGAACTCACGCACTTCGCGCAAGACCGCATCGAAGGGGCGCGTTTTGTACCCTGACGCTGACTTGATCGTGTTGCCGTGCATCGGGTCGCACACCCACACAACATTGGCGCCCTCTTGGCGCACACATTCGATCAGGCGCGGCAGATGCTCGGCCACCTTGCCAGCGCCGAAACGCGCGATCAGGGTCAGACGGCCGGCCTCATTTTTCGGGTTCAGCTTGGTCATCAGCGCCTTGAGGTCGTCCGCTGTCATCGTCGGCCCGCACTTCAGGCCGATTGGATTCAGCACACCGCTGGCGAACTCGACATGCGCACCGTCTGGCTGTCGCGTACGATCTCCGATCCAGATCATGTGGCCAGACCCTGCCAGCCAGTTGCCGGAGGTGGTGTCGAGCCGCGTCAGCGCTTCCTCATACTCCAGCAACAGCGATTCGTGGCTGGTGTAGAAATCGACCGTTTGCAGCGTCTCTGTGCTGGTACTGTCGATGCCGGCGGCGCGCATGAAATCCAGCGCGTCGCTGATACGGCTGGCCATCTCGCGATAACGCGCGGCCTTTTCCCCGTCGGTGAATCCCAGCGTCCAGCTATGAACCTTGTTCATATCGGCATAGCCGCCTTTGGAGAAGGCGCGAAGCAGGTTCAGCGTCGCCGCCGACTGCGTATAGGCTTGCAGCATCTTGGCCGGGTCCGGCATGCGCGCGGACTCGGAGAACGGTAGCTCGTTGATGATATCACCGCGGTAGCTGGGCAATTCCACGCCTCCAACCGTCTCGGTCGGGGCGCTGCGTGGTTTTGCAAATTGGCCGGCCATGCGGCCCACCTTGACCACCGGCACCTTGGCGCCAAAGGTCAGGACCATCGCCATTTGCAGCATCACCTTGAATGTGTCGCGGATCGCATCGGCGCTAAACTGGTCAAACGCCTCGGCACAATCGCCGCCCTGAAGCAGGAAGGCCTCGCCGCGCGACGCCGCGCCGAGCTGAGCCGTAAGACGGCGCGCCTCACCGGCGAAAACCAGCGGGGGATACTGCGCCAACCGCGCTTCGACACCTGCAAGTGCATCTGCGTCGACATAGTCGGGCATCTGAACGCGCGGTTTGGCGCGCCAATCGGATTTTTTCCATGCCATGTGATACAACTCCGCCAAGGGTAATTCTGAGACGGTTGCATAGCAAAGCCGAAGGCAGGGCGCCACACGAATAATCATGTGCGCGCGCCCAATTGGCGCGCTATCTATTGTCAAACAGTCCAATTTCGTGGAACACCCTTGTATCAGCAACGCCAGCGAGGGGGCCGCAGACATGCACAGCGACCAGCCCAAGAGCAAGTCCAGCACCGTAGTGCCCGCGCAGGTGCCGCGTCGATTTGTCTTTGTCCTTTTGGATAATTTCACGCTTCTCAGCTTTGCCGCTGCCGTCGAATGTTTGCGCATAGCAAACCGGATGGCCGAGCGCCCCCTTTATGAGTGGAGCGTGATCGGCGACGGCGAGGTAGTCGCCTGTTCGGCTGGGTCGCGCTTCCAACTGGATGGCCCGCTGGGCGAGTTGGGCCGCGATGACACCGTGTTGATCTGCGGCGGCGTCGATATCCAACAGGCCGCTACCAAGAAAATGCTGAACTGGCTGCGCCGCGAGGCACGGCGCGGACTAAAGATGGGCGGGCTATGCACTGCCGCTTACTTGATGGCGCGTGCCGGCCTTCTGGATGGCAAGCGCGCAACGATCCATTGGGAAAACCACGACAGCTTTGCCGAGGAATTTCCAGAGGTTAGCCTGACGAAGTCGGTATTTACCATCGACGGCACCCGCATGACGACGGCTGGCGGTACATCCTCGATCGACCTCATGCTGAGCATCGTCGCACAGGACCACGACGAGAAGCTGGCCAATGCCGTCGCCGATCAGCTGATCTACTCATCCATCCGCACCGACCAAGACACGCAGCGTCTATCCGTGCCCACCCGCATCGGCGTACGTCACCCCAAACTAAGCCAAGTCATTCAGATGATGGAGGGCAATATCGAGGAGCCGATTAGCCCGTCGACACTGGCGCGTGATGCCGGTATGTCGACCCGCCAGCTTGAGCGCCTCTTTCGCCGCTACCTCAGCCGCTCGCCCAAGCGGTATTACATGGAACTGCGCCTGCAAAAGGCGCGCAACCTGTTGATGCAAACCGACATGACCGTGATCAACGTGGCGCTGGCCTGCGGATTCTCGTCCCCCTCGCATTTTTCCAAATGCTACCGCGCGCATTACAATACGACACCCTACCGCGAGCGCGGTGCGCAATCGTCGCGGCTGTCAGTGTAGCGCATTCATCTGGACCTCAGGGCGCCATACGATAGAGCGCGCCCTGCCCTTCGCTGAGAAACCAGATCGCGCCATCCGGCCCTTCGCGGATATCGCGCAATCGTTCTGTTTCCGGCCCCTCCAGCCGCTGCGCTTCACGCATCGGATCGCCTGACAGACGCGAGATGAAGCCAAACTTTAGCGATCCAACAAAGAAATCACCCTTCCACTCGGGCCAGAGAGAGCCTGAGTAGATCATCAGCCCAGAGGGCGCGATGCTAGGGTCCCAATAGAATTCAGGCTGCTCCATACCCGGCTTTGACGTGCCAACGCCGATCCGTGCGCCCGAATAGTGCCTGCCGTATGAGATAACCGGCCAGCCATAATTCGCCCCCGCGCTGATCCGGTTCACTTCGTCGCCACCCCGCGCGCCATGCTCACTAACGTAGAGCTGTCCAGTGGCATCCAGCGCCGCCCCTTGCGGATTACGGTGGCCGTAGGACCAAATGGCAGTCCGCGCTCCTGTAGTGCCCTCAAACGGGTTGCCCGGCGCTGGCGTGCCGGCGCGCGTCAGCCGCAAGACGCTGCCATTCTCACGCGCCAGATCCTGCGCTGCGGTGCGATCACCCCGTTCGCCAACGGTCATAAATATTGTACCATCCGGCGCTTCGACCAGCCGCGAGCCAAAATGCTGTCCGCCGCGGCTTCCCTCCGCAATCTGGTAAATCATGCGCCAATCGGTCAACGTATCCGCGCCTGCGGGCAGTTGGGCTGTGGCCAGCGCCGTGCCCGCCCCGGCGCCTTGTGCCACCGCGTGCGTAAAATAAAGCTGCCGGGTCTGAGCGAAGTCGCGCGGCACCAGTACGTCCAGTAGGCCACCCTGCCCTACGACGGCCACGGGCCCGACGCCGCCGACTTGGCTTCGTTTATCGTCCTGCACCCGCCAAAGCCGACCGGCCTTTTCCGTGATGAGCACGCTGCCGTCCGGCAAAAATCCAAAGGACCATGGGCCTTCTAACCCGGTTGCCATCGTCGATACGGGGATCGGGCCATTCGGCCCCTCCAGCGTCTGGGCCGAGAGCGGAGAGGCTATTAGCAAAATGGCGATGAGAATGCGTATCATGCCTTAGATATAATCCACGCATCCCCTAAGAAAAGATGAAATCATATCAGGCGCTCAGGCGCGCTTGCCTGCGATCTGCACGACGCCCAAGACATCGAGCACCTTTGCCTCGATCTGCGCGGCATCCATGCCCGCGACGGCGTACATATCTGCCGGGCTGGCCTGATCGATAAAGATATCGGGCAGCACCATTGAACGAAATTTCAGACCGTGATCGAACACACCCTCATCTGCCAAGATCTGCGCGACATGGCTGCCAAAGCCGCCGACTGCGCCCTCCTCAACACATATCAGCGCCTCGTGATCCTCGGCTAGCTTTAGGATCATGTCCTTGTCCAGCGGCTTGGCAAAGCGCGCGTCGGCTATAGTGGGGTTGATGCCGCGTGCCGATAGCGCCTCGGCGGCTTTGCGCACCTCACCCAGCCGGGTGCCAAAGCTGAGGATCGCGACCCTGCTGCCCTCGGTGATGATCCGGCCCTTGCCAATTTCCAGCGGGACGCCGCGTTCGGGCATGGTTACACCCTCGCCCTCGCCGCGCGGATATCGGAACGCGATTGGGCCGTCGTCATGCGCAGCAGCGGTTGCGACCATATGGACCAGTTCGGCCTCATCCGCGGCGGCCATGACCACGAAACCGGGCAAATTGGTGAGGAACGCGATGTCATAGCTGCCCGCATGGGTCGCGCCATCAGCGCCGACCAGCCCGGCGCGGTCTATGGCAAAACGCACAGGAAGGCGCTGGATCGCCACGTCATGCACGACCTGATCATAGCCGCGTTGCAGGAAGGTCGAATAGAGCGCGCAGAACGGCCTCAGCCCCCCAGCGGCCATCCCGGCGGCGAATGTCACTGCGTGCTGCTCGGCAATGCCGACATCAAAGGTGCGCGACGGATACCGCTCGGCCATAAGGCCAAGGCCGGTGCCGCCCGGCATCGCGGCAGTAACGGCAACAATGCGGTCGTCGCGGCTGGCATGATCGACCAACGCGCGGCCAAAGACCGAAGTATAGCTGGGCGCATTGCTGGGCGGTTTGCTCTGTTTGCCGGTTGTCACGTCGAATCTTGCGGTCGCGTGGCCGCCATCATCCGCTCCCTCGGCGGGGGCGTACCCCTTGCCCTTTTTGGTCAGCACATGGATCAGCATGGGGCCAGTGGCGCGCTGGCGAACAGTGCGCAGCACCGGTAGCAACTGGTCCATGTCATGGCCGTCGATGGGGCCAAGATATGAGAACCCCAGCTCCTCAAAAAGCGTGCCGCCGACGGCGAGCCCCTTGAGCATATCCTTGGCGCGGCGCGCGCCCTCCTGAAACGGGCCGGGTAGCAGCGATACCGCCCCCTTGGCGGCTGCCTTCAACTCTTGAAAAGGCTGCTCGGCATATAGGCGCGACAGATACGACGACAATGCGCCCACAGGCGGCGCGATCGACATCTCGTTATCGTTGAGGATGACGAACATCCGCTTGCCCAATGCGCCTGCGTTGTTCAACGCCTCAAAGGCCATGCCGGCACTCATCGCGCCATCGCCAATGATCGCGACCGCGTCGCCATGCCCGGTATCGCAAGCCCCGCCCAGATCGCGCGCCACGGCAAAACCTAATGCGGCGCTGATTGAGGTGCTGGAATGGGCCGCGCCGAACGGATCGTAGGGCGACTCGGAGCGTTTGGTAAATCCGCTGATGCCGTCCTTTTGACGTAACGTGCCCATGCGGCCCCGGCGGCCTGTCAGGATTTTGTGTGGATAGCTTTGATGGCTCACGTCCCAGATGATCTTGTCGCGCGGCGCGTCGAATACGGCATGCAGCGCAACAGTCAGCTCGACCACTCCCAAACCTGCGCCCAGATGGCCGCCGGTTTTTGAGACGCAGTTAATCGTCTCGGCCCGCAGCTCGTCTGCCAGACGGCTCAGCTCTGCATCGCTCAGCCGCTTCATATCTGCGGGGCTGTCGATACGGTCCAGAAGCGGTGTTTTGGGCGCGTTCTCAGGCGTCGTGGTCATGAAACTGCCCTCCTTGGGGCGTCAGGTCAGCTGTCACGCGAGATAGCGAAGCGCGCGATGGCCCGCAAGGTATCTGCGCCTGCACCGTACTCAGATAGCGCAGACACCGCATCGTCAACCAGCGCGGCGGCGCGCGCGCGCGCGCCGTCCAGCCCCAGCAGCGATACGAAAGTCGCCTTACCGGCGGCTGCATCCTTGCCCACCGCCTTGCCGGCGGCGGCGGCATCGCCAGTGACATCTATTACATCGTCATGGATCTGAAAAGCTTGCCCCATAGCGGCGGCATAGCGAACCAGTTGCTGAGGATCGGCGCCGGCCATGCGCGCCCCTGCCGCAGCGCTCCATTCGAACAGCGCGCCGGTTTTACCTGCCTGTAGCGCCGTAATTTGCGCAAGGTCCAATGGCGCGCCGGGCCTCTCGGCGGCCATGTCCAGCGCTTGGCCCAGCACCATGCCCTGCCCGCCAGCCGCCCGTGCGAGGCTCAGCGCCAACTCGGCGCGCACATCACCGGCGCCCACGCTTGGATGCGCAGCCAGCTCAAACGCCAGCGATTGCAAGGCATCGCCAGCCAGCACGGCGGTCATTTCGTCCCATTTAACGTGTACCGTGGGCTGGCCGCGCCGCGCGTCATCGTCGTCCATGCAAGGCAGATCATCATGGGCGAGGCTGTAGGCGTGCATAGCCTCAATCGCTGTCGCAGGCCAGATCGCAGCAGACTGCGCCACCCCGTGCAGACGCGCCGATTCCAGAACCAGACACGCGCGAAGACGTTTGCCGCCCGTAGTGGCATGGCGCATCGCCTGCGCCACATCCCCCGCGCCAAAAGGGGCCAACACTCGCTCCAAATGCGCGCTGACTACATCCTGCGTCTCAGCCAGCCTCTTCTCCATCCCGCTCAGAGACCCTCGACCGGCTTTAACCCGGTCGGCTCGCCACTATCGTCCAGCGTGATCGCGGCGACCTTCTCTTCGGCCTCCTTCAGCTTCGTCTCGCACCGCTTCTTTAGCGCTGCGCCCCGCTCGTACAAGGTGATGGATTCGTCCAGCGCGACATCGCCGCGTTCCAGCCGCCCGACCACCTGTTCCAGTTCGGCCATGGCTTGCTCAAACGTCATTTCGGCTACGGGTGTCTCGCTCATTTATCGGCCTCGTGATTTGGTATCTGCGGGTTCGCATGCATCATAGACTCAGCGTATCCGGGGTTCAATCGCGGCCGGGGCATTTAGGTTGACCGCGCAGCGCCCCTGCGCTTGAGTGCACGGATGAGCGCTAAAGTGCCCCCGATCCCCGACATCGACGTGATGATGCGCCTTAACGCACGCCTGACGGCCGCGCGGAGCGAAGAGCCGCGTCTGGAATACGCCGAGCCGACCGATCTGATCCGCGACATCAGGGGCAAGCGAGCGATTTTTCGCGGCCAGTTAGAGGGCCGCCGCGTTATTTTCCACATGCACCTCAAACCTGAAACCGGGGCGGCTCAGCGCGAATGGGACGAGTTGAACCGCCTTTGGCCTTATATGGCGACAGGCGATCTGCGCGTGCCCAAGCCGATCTGCGCGGCCCCCCGTGCCGGTGTCACCGTGCAGCAGGACGTGCCGGGCAGGCCATTGCTAGAACTGCTCTATAGCCTAGACGTCGGCCAGCGCGCCGCATATCTGGCCCCCGCTGCCGCGTGGCTACGCGCGAGCACCACTATGTCCGAAGGCTGGCGGATACCGCGCGCTGCTGGATGGATTGACCGGGCCGCTCGCGCCTCGGCGCAGCAACCCTTTGCACAGCTACGCGCGCTGGAATTGGGCATCCTCGCCCAGATGGAACGTCTGGCACCTCTTGTCGCGGCGGAGCCGTGGCGCGTGGCGATCTGTCACGGCGATTACCACCCGAATAATCTGATCGCAGATGGCGCCCGCCTGACCGGCATTGATTTGGGCGGATCACAGCGCCTGCCGCTGATGAAGGATATCGCCCGTTTCGCCATGCATATAGGTCGCCGGCGCCTGTCGGGCGATACGGCGCTGGGCGTGGACCGGACGTGTCTGGCGACCTTTAACAATGCTTTTACCTTCACCAAGGTTGAGCGCGCGGCGACGCTGCCATTCTTTCTGGCGTTTGAGGCGCTGATCCGGGTCGAGAATACTGGCCTGCCACCCGCGCGGATCGCACGGGCCGAGAAGACCTATGGCGCCCTGCTTCGAGATCTAGAAGAGTGTGGCGCAGATGCCACTCTCTTTTGACAGAAGTGAAGGCCAACCAACACTAGTTGACCCTACGGAATGTCAATGTAACAGTTAAGATTGCGTGCCAAACGTGCCGCTCTACCAAGGGCAGTTGCGTGCCAAATCAGGCCAAAGGCAACCAAAGAGACATTTTTTGAGGGGACTAACATGAAAAAAACGATACTCGCCGCAGCAGCAGCCACCGTTCTGGCCGCAGCGCCCGCCATGGCCGGTAATTACAGTGAACCCGTGATGGAACCCGCCGTTATCGAGGCGGAGGCTGCCAGTTCGTCAGCCAATCAGGCCGAAATGGTGGCGATCACCCTCACCGCGTTGATCCTGCTAACGGCACTCGTCAGCGCCAACTGACAACCGCTGCCCAGCGGGCTGGTATAGTAATACCCTCCAAGAAAATAGGGGCGCCCATTAATGGGCGCCCCTACTTCATTTCATAGCTACAAAGTGGCTCGCCGCGGTTAGTGCGCCGTCGCGCTCGTACCGTCATTGCCGGATTTCAGCGCGGCTTCGGCGGCAGCAGCCTCCTCGGCGGCCTCATCCCATTCAATCGGCTCTGGCGCGCGGGTCAGTGCCAGTTTCAGAACTTCGCGAACGTGGGAAACCGGGATAATTTTCAGTCCCTGCTTCACGTTATCGGGGATCTCAGCGAGATCTTTTTCGTTCTCCTGAGGGATCAGCACTGTCTTGATGCCGCCGCGCAATGCGGCCAGCAGCTTTTCCTTCAGGCCCCCGATGGGCAGGGCATTACCGCGCAGTGTGACCTCGCCTGTCATGGCAATATCCTTGCGCACCGGAATGCCCGTCAGCACCGACACGATAGACGTCACCATAGCAAGGCCAGCGCTTGGCCCGTCCTTGGGCGTTGCGCCCTCAGGCACGTGAACGTGGATGTCCCACTTCTCCAGACGCGGCGGCTTGATCCCGATGGCAGGCGCGACCGAGCGGACATAGCTGTTCGCCGCATCAATCGATTCCTTCATCACGTCGCCCAGTTTGCCGGTGGTCTTCATCCGGCCCTTGCCAGGCAGGCGAAGCGCCTCGATATTCAGCAACTCGCCGCCGACTGACGTATAAGCCAGACCCGTGACCACACCCACCTGATCGGCATCCTCTGCCAGACCAAACTTGTGCTTGCGCACCCCGAGGAAGTCATCAAGGTTTTCAGCCGTCACCTTGATAGATGTCGCCTGCTTCTTGATGATCCGTGTGACAGCCTTACGGGCGACCTTGGCAATTTCGCGCTCAAGGTTCCGCACACCCGCCTCGCGGGTGTAGTAGCGGATGATATCGGTCAGTGCATCGTCGGTCAGCTCGAACTCGCCCTTTTTCAGGCCGTGGTTCTTGACCTGCTTATCCAGCAAATGCTGCTTGGCGATCTCGCGCTTTTCGTCCTCCGTATATCCTGCCAGCGGGATGATCTCCATCCGGTCCAGCAGCGGGCCAGGCATGTTATAGCTGTTCGACGTTGTCAGAAACATCACGTTGCTCAGGTCATATTCGACCTCCAGATAGTGATCGACAAATGTGCTATTCTGCTCGGGGTCCAAAACCTCCAGCATGGCCGATGCAGGATCACCGCGAAAGTCCTGACCCATCTTGTCGATCTCATCCAGCAAGATCAGCGGATTAGTCGTCTTGGCCTTTTTCAGCGCCTGAATGATCTTGCCCGGCATGGATCCGATATAGGTCCGGCGGTGGCCGCGGATCTCGGACTCGTCACGTACGCCGCCCAGACTGATGCGAATAAATTCGCGCCCAGTCGCTTTGGCAACAGATTTACCCAACGATGTCTTGCCCACGCCCGGAGGACCGACGAGGCACATGATAGGCCCCTTTAGCTTCTTCGAGCGTTGTTGCACGGCCAGATACTCAACGATGCGCTCTTTAACCTTGTCGAGGCCGTAGTGATCATCGTCCAGCACCTTCTCGGCGCGCGCCAAATCCTTCTTGACGCGGCTCTTTACGCCCCAAGGGATCGACAGCATCCAATCCAGATAGTTGCGCACAACAGTCGCCTCGGCGCTCATCGGGCTCATATTTTTCAGTTTCTTAAGCTCGGCATCCGCCTTCTCGCGGGCCTCTTTGCTCAGCTTGGTCTCACTGATGCGCTTCTCCAGCTCGGCGACTTCGCCCTCGCCATCCTCGCCATCGCCCAGCTCCTTCTGAATGGCCTTCATCTGCTCGTTCAGGTAATATTCGCGCTGGGTGCGCTCCATCTGGCTCTTGACGCGGGTTTTGATCTTCTTTTCGACCTGCAACACGCTCATCTCGCCCTGCATCAGGCCATAGACCTTCTCCAGGCGCTCGCTGATGCTCAGTGTCTCCAGCAGTTCCTGCTTTTGCTCCACCTCGATGCCCAAATGTCCGGCCACCAAATCGGCGAGGCGCGCAGGCTCTCCCGCGTCGGACACGGCTGTCAGAGCCTCCTCCGGCACGTTCTTTTTCGCTTTAGCATAACGCTCGAACTCACTCGAAACGCTACGTAATAGCGCCTCTATGGTGGTTGCGTCGCCCGGCATTTCAGTCAGGTACTCGGCGCGCGCCTCAAAGAAGTCGTCGTTTTCAAGATATTCGGTAATCCGCACGCGTGCGACACCCTCGACCAGCACCTTCACGGTACCGTCGGGCAGTTTCAGCAGTTGCAGGACGTTTGCCAGAACGCCGGCTTTGTATATGCCTTTGGCGTCCGGATCGTCGACGCTGGGGTCGATCTGGCTCGACAGCAAGATCTGCTTGTCGTCGGCCATTACCTCCTCCAGCGCGCGTACCGATTTTTCGCGGCCCACAAAGAGCGGCACGATCATATGTGGAAACACCACAATATCTCGCAGCGGCAGCACCGGATAGGAGGAATTCAGGGGCTCTTTCATGCTCTTTCCTTATATATCGGTCCAGAGTTCTCTCTGGCCCTTTCTTGGCAAGAGGGTCCGGTCCCGCTAGGCGGCAACCATGCCCTCTCCATCTGAGTGGTTAATTTGGGGCACCTATGCCGCGCTTTCAACCTTGCGATGCAGAATGACGCCGCGCCACGCTCGCGGCAAGGACGTTCCCGCGTCATTTCATCTTAAATTGCCCCCGCCTCGTTATCGCAACACGTCGCCTGAGCTTTTTCTTGGTAAAAATACCTAAGTCCAACCCCAGCCTAAAGCGGCTCAATATCTCCCTGAGCGCGCAGGTCATGAAACTGAACCTGCCACGCATCAAACCGCGCGGCGGCGATGGCATCTCGCATCTCGCCCATAAGTTGCTGATAATAATGTAGGTTATGCCACGTGAGCAACATCCCCGAGATCATTTCCTGCGACCGGAACACGTGGTGCAGATAGGCGCGGGAATAGCTGCGGCACGCCGGGCAGCCGCACTCCTCGTCCAATGGGCGCGGGTCATCTGCGTGCCGCGCGTTTTTGATGTTGATCTGCCCTCGCCGCGTCCACGCTTGCCCGGTCCGCCCCGATCGGGACGGCAGCACGCAATCCATCATGTCGATGCCCCGCGCCACCGCGCCGACGATGTCGTCGGGCTTACCCACGCCCATCAGGTAGCGCGGGCGATCCACGGGCAGCATATCGGGCGCATAGTCCAGCACCCCGAACATTGCCTCCTGCCCCTCGCCTACAGCCAGCCCACCAATTGCATAGCCATCAAATCCGATTTCCTTTAGATGTTCAGCGCTTGCGGCTCGAAGTTCTTGCGTAACGCCCCCCTGCTGAATGCCAAAGAGGGCATGACCGGGCCGGTCGCCAAATGCCTCCTTAGACCGGCGCGCCCACCGCATCGATAGCTCCATGCTCTGCTCGACGGCCTTATCTGTCGCCGGTAGCGCGGGACATTCGTCAAAGCACATAACGATATCGCTCCCCAGCAGCGCTTGGATCTCCATCGACCGCTCGGGCGTCAGCATATGTTTGGAGCCGTCTATATGGCTGCGAAAGGCGACGCCTTCCTCGGTCAGCTTGCGCAGGTCCGCGAGGCTCATCACCTGAAATCCGCCGCTATCGGTCAGGATCGGTCCCTGCCAGTTCATAAACTTGTGCAAACCGCCCAAATTCGCAATCCGTTCTGCCGTTGGGCGCAGCATCAGGTGGTAGGTGTTGCCCAGCAAAATGTCGGCGCCAGTGGCCGCGACGCTCTCGGGCATCATCGCCTTGACTGTCGCGGCCGTGCCCACGGGCATGAACGCCGGCGTGCGGATCTGCCCCCTCGGCGTCGAAATGGCACCCGTGCGGGCACGCCCATCTGTCGCCGCCACCTGAAATTCGAACCGCGCTGTCATCTGAAATGCATCCCTATTCGCTTTTGCGTTTCCT
>JAGXGX010000077.1 GCA_024636515.1 Roseovarius sp. | reverse complement strand
GATCGATACGACGCTTTCGCCTTCGATGGTCAGGTCAAGATTCTTAAGGACCGGATCGCCAGTGCCATAACGCTTGACGAGGTCAGTGATCTTCAGCATGAAAACGCCTTCCTTGCGGGGCCGGCCGGTAGGACCGGCCCCAACGCAGCTACATTATTCCGCAGCAAGGCCTTGCGGCGTGTACTCAACGCCATTGGCTTTTTGGATTTGGCGGATCACGGCCCATTGATCTTTGTAGGTGATCGGAATGAACTTGCTGACGCCGGAAAACTCGTCGCCCAGCGCTGTGCCCGCGAAATCAAAGCTAAAGAAGGCTTCCTTGATCTTGTCCTTCAACTCGGGCGTCAGGTCATGCGCAACGCCGTAGGAAGTTGTCGGGAACGGGTCGCTTTCCCAAACGATGCGCACGTCTGCGGGGTCATAAAGGCCGCGCTCGGCCATGCGGTCCACCACTTCGGATGCCACTGGGGCGGCGTCATAGTCGCCTGCGACCACACCCAGCATGGACTGGTCATGGCTGCCCGAATAGCTGACCTCATAATCCTCGTCCGGCACGACGCCCAGATCGGGGAACAGCGCGCGCGGGGCTTGGTTGCCCGAATTGGACGTGGGCGAAGTGTGTGCGACGCGCTTACCCGCCAGATCCGCCATCTCTTTGATGTCGCTATCGGCCTGAGTATAAACCTGCAGCTTGTAGCCAAACTGACCGTCATCGCCGCCCATGATCGCAAAGGGCTCCACGCCGGCTAGGTTCACCGCAAACGGCGTCGGACCCGTAGAGAAGCCCGCAATATGCAGCCGGCCCGAGCGCATTGCCTCAACCTCAGCCGAGTTGGACTGTACGGCAAAGAACTGCACGTCCTTGCCGGTCACTTCTTCGAGGTGTTCAATGAACGGGGTCCAGATGTCCTCGTAGATCGCCGGATCCTCGACCGGAGTATAGGCGAATACGAGCGTCGATGGGTCCTGCAACTTGCTGGCGTCTGTCGGCGCATCGGCCACAAGGTCGCCGTCCGCGTCGCAAAACATCGCATCCAACGTGCCGCGGTTCGGGCAATCGTCCTGCGCGAGGGCGCTAGTGGCCGTTAGAGCAAAGGCCGTCAGAAGGCCGGCGCTAAAAATTTTATTATTGAGCATGTTCTTCCTCCCAGGTGTGTCCCGCTATTGGATCGCGGTGATCTTGTGAATGATACGACCACCAATATCTGCGCTTTGCAACACCTTCGACGGAATACCGGCTGTCACGAAGGCTATGGCCAAATTGCCGCCCGCCTTTGCCAATGATCCAGACATGCGAGGGCCATGAGGCAGGATCGGGTGTGCCCCAGTCTGAGTATATGCAAGGGCTTAGGCGGCCCGATAGCGGCGAATAGAGATGTACCGTCCGCGCGCTTGGCGCCACCCACCCAGAACGGGTCAGTAGTCAGAGGCGAGGCTCACCGCGCATAGCGAGCGGCGGTGAGCCCATCCATTGATATCTCTGGCTCCTTGCCCAGCACCACGTCGGCCACAGCGCGGCCCGAGCCACAAGCCATTGTCCACCCCAGCGTCCCGTGCCCGGTATTGAGGAACAGGTTGTCATACTCGGTCGGCCCCAGAACGGGGGTGCCGTCGGGCGTCATCGGGCGTAGGCCGGTCCACCCTTCGGCGCGGGTGATGTCCCCACCTTTGGGAAACAGATCCCCGATGACGTGCTTCACCGTATCGGTGGCATGGGGGCCTAACCGGTTCGAGTAGCCTGCGATTTCGGCCTGTCCTGCAACCCTGATACGGTCACCCAAACGGGTGATGGCGACCTTGTGGGTTTCGTCCATTATCGTGGATTGCGGGGCAAAGGCATCGTCGGTGACGGGGAGTGTGACGGAGTAACCCTTGACCGGATAGACGGGTAGCTTCACCCCGATAGGGTTGAGCACGTTCACCGCATAACTACCCATCGCGCAGACATAGGCGTCGCCCGTGATGCGCCCGGCGATTTCCGTATCCACGCCTGCAACTTTGCCGCCCTCGATTGCGATGGATTTAATCGACTGGCCGTAGTGAAACTCCACGCCCAGTTCGACGCATTTTTCAGTCAGCGCAATGGTGAAGAGGCGGCAATCGCCGGTGCGATCAGCCGTCAGGCGCAGCCCGCCGACGAACTTGTTCCGCACTTCGCCCAGCGCTGGTTCAACATCTATACAGGCGTCGCGGCCGAGGACTTCGTAGGGTGATCCGTATTCGGCCAAGATGTCCTGATCTACCTTCGATCCCTTCATCTGCTTGGCCGTGCGAAAGAGTTGGAGAGTGCCTTTCTCGCGGCCGTCATACTCGATGCCTGTCTCGGCGATCAACTCCGGCATGACGTCGCGAGAATAGCTGGAGATGCGCACCATACGCCCTTTGTTGGTGCGATAGCTGTCCTCGTTGCAGTTCTGAACCATGGAAGCGCACCACTTCCACATCGTCGGGCTCATCAGCGGCCATATGAACAGCGGGCGGCGCTTCATGAACATCCACTTAACGGCTTTCATCGGAATGCCCGGCGCAGCCCATGGCGACGTCATGCCGTAGCTAAGCTGACCCGCATTCGCATAGCTGGTCTCAAGCCCCGGCCCGGTCTGGCGGTCAATTACCACGACTTCGGCGCCCTGCTTGGCAAGGTAATAGGCCGTGGTAACGCCGATAACGCCCGCGCCCATGATGACGACTTTCATGACAGATGCCTTTCGATCTTGGTCAGGCCAAAGTGCGACAGCGAACGAGGCGGTGCAAGGCCAATGGTGAAGCCCGCCCTGGGTTTCGCAAGTATCTACGTGCGCGTCCGCAAATCGCCGAGACGCATACTTAAAACATTAATGCGGTGCCTAAGGTGTCCGATCTGAAACCCGGCCCGCTAGTGCTGGACGCGGTCGTGATCAACTAACGCAAACTTTAAATACATATCCCTCGGCGAGAGGCTCTGTGAAAGCGGTGGTTTACTATTGCGCCATAAGCTCTGCGCTTAATCGTCTGTCAGATCGGACAGCGTCCACAGCAACAGGGTAGCCCGATGGCAACATATTCTTTCACGGGCTTCTCGACGTCTGATTTCAGGATGCTTACAGGATGGCGCGCCCGCGTCGACCCGGACTACGATTCAGCGACGGCCTACACTTTTGAGGTCACCGACGACGATGCGTCGTGGTCTGGCGATTCAACGACAGACCAAGCGCCCGACGATACCACACAGCAGACCACGATTGTGCGTAACGGTAACGGCGACATAGTGGCCAGCGGCCGAAGCTATCTTGAATCGGCCTATACGGGCACTGACGAGTGCGGCCGAACGACTACAGTTTATCAGATCATGATCGGCGCCAGGGTCGTTGGTTATGTCGCCGACGGCCCGGTGCAACCCGGAAATACATACACCTATTCGTCCTCAAATGTAACGCCGTCCAACGAGCCCTCATATGCGGGCTTAATAAGCCAGCGATACGATCCCGACGCGAATAACAAGATACGCGGCACTTCTGACGCCGACAGCATTCACGGCGGCGCAGGAAATGATTACATTTCAAGCAACGATGGCAACGACACGGTTTTTGGAGGCGCAGGAAACGATCAGATCCGTGGCGGGAGCGGCAACGACTCTATCGACGGCGGCGACGACTGGGATACTATTTATGCAGGCGATGGCAACGATACCAGTCTTGGCGGCGCGGGCGATGATTACATCGATGGTCAGGCAGGGAACGATTTTCTCGATGGTGGCGCAGGCAACGATGAGGTCCGCGGCGGCGCGGGCGACGATTCCGTTCTGGGCGGTGGCGGCAATGACATCGTGGACGGGGGAGATGGCAACGATGTCGTCGAAGGTGGCGCAGGTGACGACACACTTTCGGGCGGGGCAGGCAACGATACAATTTCCGGTGGCACTGGGAACGACGTCTTTGAAGTCAGCGACGGCACCAACACCATTACCGATTTCAACACCGGAAATACCGGCACGCTGAACGATGGCGTTAGCACCAACAACGATTTCATCGACCTGAGCGGGTATTACGATAATCTTTCTGAGCTTTATGCAGACCAAGCTGATGACGAAATCCTGAACCAGTCGAACACGATAGACACGAAGGGGCGTTCAACAGACTATTCCGATAACCAGCAATTCGGCTCCAGTTCTATGCGGATGCAGGGAGCATCCGCCGATAATTCCAGCTTTACCCAAGAAAACACCGGTGTCGTTTGTTTTGCCTCGGGCACAGCCATCCGAACTCCGTCGGGCGATGTTCTTATTGACGAGTTATGTGTTGGCGATCTGGTCACTACGCTGGACAACGGCCCGCAGCGTATCCGCTGGATCGGGCGAAGGGTACTCGACCGATTTGCTTTGCAGGCAAATCCCAACATGCGGCCAATCTTGGTGCGCCGCGGCGTGCTTGGCGTTGAGCGAGACTTGCTGGTATCGCCGCAGCACGGATTGCTGGTCGGCCGGTGCGGCGATCAACTGGCGCGTGCCAAGCATCTTGCACAGTCAATGCCAGGTGTCCGTGTCGCGACTGGAAAGCGAAGCGTTACCTATATCCATCTTATGTTCGACGCCCATCAAATCATCTTGTCTGAAAGCGCCGCATCCGAAAGTTTCTACCCCGGACCAATGGCGCTCCAAATGATGGAGTCAGGCCCTCGTTCGGAATTGTTCAACCTCTTTCCGGAGTTGTCTGTCGCTACGCATGACAAGCAAAAACTTAGGGATATCTATGGGCATACATCTCGCGAATTTTTGCCGAAAAAGATGGTAGCTACGCTCGCAAGGTAGGACAATCGGTGCGTACTGATCCCGAAGCAGGTCTGCATGCCGAAGGTCATCGGCGCTGATCTGCGAGGTGAAGTCCAGTGAAACTGATCGCAGCTTCGTCATGACAATCTTAGGCCCACCGCATTCACGTAGCGAAGACAATGGACAAGATGGCCGCTTGCGAGCAAAGATCAAACTCGAAGGCCTCCGCACAACCTGTCGGGAGGCTTGGCGCAGGTCAAAGGCCAAAACACAGCGAGTATTAGATTGACGGGCGGCCGCGGGTTTGAGCGAGAACATAAAAGGCGGAACACACGTCAACTGGGAGTTTTCATGCCAAATAAAATAGATCTTGAAGCAAGATCTGCGACCGAAGCGATTAAATCTCTCAATTTGAGTTGTTTTGATCGCAACGACTATTTGAACCTAATATTGCAACGGTCGGAAGTCATGTACGACATTCCAAAATCTGGTCAGATTATCAAGGCGTGGAAGCGCGGTGATATGGAACCTATCAGCGCGGTTATTGATGATATGGGTGTGAAAATAGCACAACGCGCGGCAGGGGTGATCCATGCAGAATACCTCGCAATTGAAGATTTGCTAAAGGAATTAAAGCCAAAACGCATCGCTGATATCGGCTGCGGCTACGGTTTTTTCGACCTCTTTGCCGCAAAGTCTTTGAAGTGCAAGGTGGTTCTAATTGATCTTGAACAAAACGAGCACCGTCATTTTGGATTCAAAGAAGAAGGCGCCGCTTATTCTTCACTGAAGATCGCTCGTCAGCTATTGGTGGCGAACAATGTTCCTGCCAAGAACATAGAATGCGTAAACCCGCGTGACACCTCCCCGGAGAAGATCAAGCCCGTCGATTTGATCGTAAGCTTTCTATCTTGCGGTTTTCACTATCCCGTGGATACCTATCTGCCCATGCTTGACAAGGCGCTCAAGCCCGGCGGCGCAGCAATTTTCGACCTGCGCGCAACTACAGAAAGCGAGCAAGCCGAAAAGCTGGCGCAGTTTGGGGTTGTGACAACAATCACATCTAGGCCCAAAGTTAGACGGGTTTTGCTTCGCAAGGATTCCTGAAGCGTGGGGACGTCGATAGTCTTCTGAAAAATAGGCGGAGTGCTGAGGTGAGGCGCTATTACAGCACCGGACGCTTCGTGGATCAGGCCGACGGCGCAACAAGCAGGTGTTGCCCCAGCTGCTTTTGACGTCGCTTTATTTTGCCCACTAACCTCTATTTTGCCCTTATCGGAATAGAGTGTATTCCCACGCTAAAATTTATGCTGTTCTGACTGTGGCCCCATGTTGGGCCTGCGTCGCCTATAGGAGAGCTCCGATGAGAGTTACCGGTCCTGATCATAATCAAAACTGGCCTATGCCGGGCGCATCGTCTGGCGATCTAGCGGCGTTCACGACCGGTGCGCACGTGGTTGATCTGGCAGCTTGGCTGGAGCAGTTGCCCAAGCCGGAGGCGCAGCGTCACCTTGCCAATTTGCCGCTGGTGCGACGTGCAAAGGTGTTCGCGAATATGACGCTTGAGGTTCAGGCGGACCTTGCGGGTAGTATTCCGCCATCTGATCTGGCCGCTATTGTTACGCAAATGGATTCCGACGACCGCGCTGACCTTTTTAAATGTCTCGGGCCTGAGCTGCGCCGCAATCTAATGCGCGACCTCGCTAAGGACGACCAAGATGACATCAGCCGCCTTGCGTCCTACGCCGAGGAGTCTGCCGGCGCGATCATGACGACCGATTACGCTGTGATCGGGGCTAACATGACGGCGCGTGAGGCGATCGCGGAACTGCGGCGTCAGGCGCCGGAGAAGGAGACGATTTATCGATCCTATGTCCTCGACGCGCGTCGCCGTCTGATCGGCTCGATCCGGCTGCATGCGCTGGTCCTCGCTGCCGACACGACGCCGATCATACAGATCATGGACGACGCTCCGATCTCGGTTTCGTTGGATACGGACCGCGAAGTGGTCGCAGGAATGATCGCGCGCTATGACCTTCTGGCACTGCCGGTAGTCGATGCAGCTGGGGAGCTGGTCGGCATCGTAACGCATGACGACGCCGCAGACGCGATGCAGGCGGAAATGACTGAGGATTTCCAAAAGATCTCGACCGTCCTGCCGTTTACTCAAAGCATGCGCGAGGCCGGCATCGGTGTGCTCTATTCCAAGCGCATCGTCTGGCTGGCTTTGTTGGTGTTTGGCAACCTCTTCTCTGGTGCAGGCATTGCCTATTTCGAGGAGACGATACTCGCCTATGTGTCGCTCGTCTTCTTCCTGCCGTTGCTGATCGACAGCAGCGGAAATGCCGGATCACAATCGGCAACGTTGATGGTGCGTGCACTCGCGACCGGGGACGTGGCGCTAAAGGATTGGCGCAATTTGATTGTGCGCGAACTTGCCGTGGCCGCAGCGCTTGGCGCGACTATGGCAATTGTAGTCTTGCCAGTGGGGGCCATGCGCGGCGGACCTGAAATCGCGCTGGTCGTAGGATTGACGATGTTCCTTGTCGTGATTGTCGGCAGCCTTGTGGGTATGTCCTTGCCGTTCCTTCTTAGCCGTTTACGGCTAGATCCGGCGACGGCCAGCGGCCCGTTGGTTACGACGATCTCGGACGGGGTAGGCGTGATTGTCTACTTTTCGATCGCGAGTTATGTTCTGCATCTATGAGGCAGGCGTATTAGTTGGGTTGAATAGCGCCGCTATTCGCGCTCTGCTTGCCCTTCGTCCAGCAACGCATCAAGCGCGCGCCGGGCCTGTGTGACATCGCCAAGCGTGTAGCGGTCAAGCGTCGCAAAGAACGCCTCTTGTGCTTGCGCAAGTGGATCGCGCAGTCCGCATGCCGGCAGGATCAGGCAGGATTGATCTGCACCAAAGCACTCGACCACGGGATCGCCGCGTTTCATCGCGCGCACTACGGCGCCCACATTGATTTGAGCGGCTGGGCGGGCCAGCGTCAGACCGCCGTTGCGGCCCCTCTCGGAGACGATGAAATCCTCGCGCGCCAAGCGGGTGGCGACCTTGGATAAATGGCTTTCTGATAGCCCGAACGTCGCTGCGATTTCAGATGTCGCGACACGTTTAGGCGCACGCACCGCCAGCGTCATCAGCACGCGCAGGGCATAATCCGTGAACTTATCTATCTTCATGAAGTCTTATTTAGCATTTACAATGCGCAATTAAAAGCGCAGGATAATACGTATCTGAAATACCCATTAAGGAGGGATGTTGATGTCCTTATCCGATGCAATTCTGTGGCCCGGAACTAAAGTTTGCGAACATTTCGAGGTGGATCCCGAAGGTGAGGCCGCGCTGATCCGGTGGATGGTCAACACGCTGGTTTATCTTGTGGTAGCCTTGATCATCGTATGGATCTTTGTGGTGTGACGGGGCTGACCATGCCGCCGCGCATTCATGTCACCGAGGCACAGATCGACCGTGTCGTGTCGGTCTTCTACACCCGTGTTCGGCGCGACCCGGCGCTGGGGCCGGTCTTTGCTGCGCATGTAGCTGACTGGCAAACGCACGAGGAAAAGATTTCGCGATTTTGGCGGAACGCACTTTTGCTGCAGCGATGCTATGACGGCAATCCGATGCAGGTGCATAAAGCTTCGGGAAATGTTCGGCCAGATCACTTTCCGATTTGGCTATCGCTGTTTGATGCAGTGCTGGAGCAGGAACTGCCGCCGCCATTGGCACAGGCTTGGTCTGCGCTTGCCCACCGTATCGGACGGGGGCTGAGCTATGGCCTGCCGCAGCAAGATGGCAAGCCGCCCGTTCCCTATCTGGGCGAAGAATGGAGCAAGAAGCCGGGTGCCGCGAAGGCGGCAGGCGCATGAGAGTGCCCTCGGTATCTGACGCGCATGGATGCCGCGCTCAACGGCTGGAAGGAGATCGGTAATGGCGACGGGAACAGCCGCGCAAATGCGGGCGTGGACAGGTCCGGCTATCCTGTCGTTCGGTTTTCGTCCCTTCTTTCTAGGCGGCGCAACTTGGGCGGCAGTTGCAATGATTCTGTGGGTTTTGATGCTGTCCGGGCAGCTCACTTTGCCGACGCGGTTTGACCCGGTGTCCTGGCATGTACATGAGTTTTTGTTCGGCTATCTGGGTGCAATTCTTGCTGGCTTCCTTCTGACGGCGGTGCCGAATTGGACCGGGCGTTTGCCCGTTATCGGCTGGCCGCTCTGCGTGCTTGCCCTTGTGTGGCTGGCTGGTCGTGGTGCGATCATGCTTTCGGCCGATATGCCTTGGGGCATCACCGCGGGTATCGACCTAGCGTTTCCTCTCCTTTTAGGCCTTGTCATCCTGCGCGAGATTATCGCGGGCCGGAATTGGCGCAACCTCGTGGTACTGATCTTGCTTGTCGTCTTTACGCTGGCAAATGCGCTGTTCCATCTGGACGCCGCGCAAGGGCGCAATCCGGCGCAGGGGATCGGCCTGCGGCTGGGGCTGGCGACCGCGATGATGATGATCGCGGTGATCGGCGGGCGCGTCGTGCCTAGCTTTACCCGCAACTGGCTGGCCAGCAACGGTTATGCAGCGCGACCCGCGCCGCCGATGCAACGGTTCGACAAAGCTGTGTTACTGCTCACGGCCTTGGTGCTGCTGGTTTGGGTCCTGCGGCCACACGGCGCGGCGACGGGGCTGATGTTGCTGGCGACGGGCGTCGCACATCTGTGGCGGCTTGCGCGCTGGCGGGGCTGGCTGACAGGCGGCGAGCCGCTGGTCTGGGTGCTGCATGCGGGATATGCGTTTTTGCCGGTGGGCGCCTTGGCGATGGGCGGGGCTGCGCTGATGCCTGATGCCCTCGCGACCGCATCGGCGCAACATATTTGGATGGCCGGGGCGATTGGGCTGATGACGCTGGCAGTGTCGACACGGGCGACACTGGGGCATACCGGACAGAAGTTGCATGCAGGATCGGGAACGGTGGCGCTCTATGGCTTGGTCATTGCGTCGGTTGCCGCACGGCTGGCAAGCGGGATATGGCCGGATCTGCCATTTCTGGAAGTGGCGGCGATTTGCTGGATCGCGTCATTCGGGGGGTTTGCTTTGCTCTACGGGCCGCTGCTCTTACGGGCTAAACCGACGACGGTATGACGCCGCCTGTCTAGCTCGATGTATCGGAAAACAACCTGAGGCCCAGATGTGCGGGCGGCACGCCGACGGCGCAGCCACCCCGCGCTGGATCACGTTCTAGAAATGACATCGCGGCAATGTGTAATCCGGCGACAAAGTAGGCTGGGCACCTGTCGCCGGGCGCGGCGGCCTCCGTCCCTGAATAACAGTCCTTCGTCCATTCCCAGACCGATCCGTCCAGATCGGCGATCCCATCAGCGGTCGTCGAAAAGCTGCCCGATGGCTTTAGTGCGCGCGGGATATCCGCCTCAAGCAAATAGGCTGATGCCCAGCTAAGTGACGGATCAGTAAAGAGCGGCTCTGGCTCATCTGGCATGACGCTTGATGCGATGTGCACCCACTCGGCGAGGGTGGGTAGGCGGAACGCACCACCGGTGATGCGGTTCATCCAATCGACATACTGGAGCGCATCAGGATAGCTTATCCCCGTGGCAGGCGTGGTGGCCGCATTCTGATCGGGACGCACCAGCATCCATAGCGCGCAGTCGCCTGCGTCATGGCAGTCATTCCAGTCTGCTACCGTGACCTCAAATCGTTGTACCCAGATGTTGCGCCCGTCCGTCAGGGCGATCGGCCCGGCCATGTCCGGCACTAAGGACGCGTCAGGGCCGCGTGTCATCCACGCGGCCCCTGCTATGGCGATGCCTGCGATGGCCGCCAGCCCCAAAACCCCAAAGATGAGCTTGGATTGGCGTGTCATGGCGTGCGCTCCGTTACTGTGGCATCAAGTTTCAAACGTGCGCGGCGCGACGATCTGCTCCATCAGATCGTTGTTCCATTCGCCGTCCACAACGAAATGCGCAGTCGCGCCCAAGATCGATGCTTCGATCAGGTTGTGGTTGACGTAGGCATAAACACCGGGCTGCTCGAATTTGTACATTGCCGCCATCGCGGTTCCGCCGCGCACAAACCATGTCTCGACGCCCGTCAGGGGCGGCTCGGCAAAGCCTGTCTCCCAGACGTAATCGCCATGGCCGCCGATCAGGTGCGGGCGGCTGTCGCGATTGGACTGATTGTGGATCATCAGCACTGTTTTGCCGACGGCTGAGCGCAGAGCTTTGATGCCGGTCAGCGCGCCAACCGATCCGTTAAACACCGAATGTGTCGGAATCAGCGTCCGCATCGCCTCAAGCGATTCTGCATAATCGTCACCCGCATTGGCGTAGGTCTTGAACGTGCCATCGGCGTTTTTGGGCAGGTAGTAATCCTGCTCGCCGATATAGGCGATATCGTCATAGGGCAGGGCGTTGCCGTCCTTGTCCTTTAGCCCGTCGCGGGGCAGCACCATCATGGCGCCATTCATGCCATGGCAGACGTGATACGGGATCATCGCACCGCCGGGGGCGCAGTGGTAGGTAAAGCATCCCGGCTTGGTCGCTTTGAAGCGCAGCACGGTTTCTTCGCCCGGATAGATATGGGTCAGTGCACCGCCGCCAAGCGCGCCTGTGGCGGCGTGAAAGTCGATGTTGTGCTCCAGCGTGTTGCGCCCACGGCTTCTGAGGGTCAATTCGACGTAGTCGTCCTGATGCACGATGATCAGCGGTCCGGGAACTGAGCCGTTATAGGTCATCGCCCAGATCGAGGCACCAGTATCCTCGTCAACTACCATCAGGCGCTCGTCCACGATCAATTCGACCTCGACGATTTTAGGTGCGCCTTGTGCCACCTGATCATGCTGAGGCGCAAAAGGTGGGCGAACCATCGTTTGCTTGACCCGCTCCAGTCCGGACAGGTCGGCAGGCTCGGCGGCGCTCATCTGTTGTTGCTGCACGCGGATCACTTTGGGGTCTGGCATGGTCATCCGTGGCGGCGGCGTCGGCGCACGGGCACCCACTCCAGCACCTACCATGGTCCCGGTCAGTGCGGCGGCCCCGGCGAGGGCTGTGCCACGAAGCATGTTTCGGCGCCCCGGCGATTGCGGTCTGTCGTCGTCAGGATATTTCATATCAAATTCCTTAGGTATGCGGCGCGGCGGCCACTGGCCGACCGCGCCAATAAGGTCAAAAGGCGTGGCGCTTTATTCGCTGGCGAGTTGATCTTCAAAACGCTTCTTGGCGTTTTTCGGCAGGCGTCCTGCTAGGAAGTCGTCCGGAACGTCCTGATCGCCGACGGCGATGGTCATAACCATGCCCATGGCAAAATGCGGGGTGCATTTCACGCCGTAATATCCCGGTGCATCCAGCGTGACTTCGAACTCTTCGTTGATCTTGCCTTTGAACGCCTCTGCGCCCTCAGGCATCATGCCGTCGATGGTTTCGGCGTTGTGGCTCTTGTCAGTGGCGACAAATTTTACGGTATCGCCTGGCGCTATCTGGACAAAGCCCGGCTCGAAAACCATCACGCCAGCTTCGCCTTTGTTTAGCATCTGAACCTCGAAGGTTTCGGCATATGCTGCACCCGACGTCGCAAGAGCCACGGCTATCACTGAACTCACTTTGAAAAACATTATATTTCCTTTCAATTTCTATTCGTCTCTCCCGCATCTAACCGACAGGGGGCCTGCGCTACGTTGCGCAATCGCAAGCTTCGAACGTGCTGGGGTGCGCCTACGCAGAAGGGGTGGTATGGAAGGCGTCAGGAAAATCTGCGCGTCACAAAGAAACGGACGGCACCGGACGGAGCGAACACACATTGCGCAAACTTGATGAGAGCCTGCTGACCCATCTCGCGCCTTTTTTGGCGCTGACGAAGGGGGCCATCCGCGAGATCCTCGATCAGGCGACCTCGCATCGCTATATCACAGACGAGACAGTATTTGAGGAAAGCGCGCCGGCCGAGCGATTCTTTTTGCTGCTGGATGGTTATATCCGCGTGGTGCGCATGACGCCCGGTGGCGATCATGTAACGATGATGCATATTCCTGCGGGTCAGTTATTTGGCATCGCCAAGGCACTGGGCCACACCCACTATCCCGCCAGTGCGGTCTGCGCGTCTGAAACCATTGCGCTGTCATGGCCCATGCGCCTGTGGTCCGAATTTGAGCAGCGCCATGCGGGGTTTTCCACAGCAAACCAGCAAGTCGTCGGCAAACGTCTAAACGAGGTTCACGACCGGATGGTGGAGATGGCGACCCAGCAGGTCGAACAGCGCGTCGCCAACGCATTGCTGCGACTTATCAATCAGACGGGGCGCAAGACCGACCTCGGGATCGAAGTGGATTTCCCGATTACGCGGCAGGATCTGTCGGAAATGACCGGCACCACGCTGCATACTGTTAGCAGGCTGATGAGCGCGTGGGAAAAGCGCGGAATCGTCGCAAGTCGCCGCAAGCATATCCTCGTGAGCCAGCCTGACCAGCTCATGGTCATGGCAGAAAGCGCCGCGCAGCGATAAGGCCGCCGCGCGCGGCGGTGATGCGGCGCACGCAGCAGTCGGCCATTCTCATAAACCTCGCCGTGTCTCCGAGCTAAATCGCGCTGAACATTGCGTTTGCGCAACCTTCATCACGCTGCGACCCATTAGCCTGACCTTGACTGCAACCAATCAAGGGAGGCCCCCGCATGGCCGAGTTCCTGACCAAGTCGCGGGCGCGCAATATCTTCTACGGTGGGTCGATCTTCTTCGTTGTCGTCTTCCTTGCGCTAACCGTACAAAGCCACCGCTATGTGGTGTCCACATCAACGGTCGGCATGCCGCTGTCCGATGCCGTCGTGCATGGCAAGCATGTGTGGGAGCGTAACAGCTGCATCAACTGCCATACGCTGCACGGCGAGGGGGCTTATTTCGCGCCCGAGCTGGGCAATGTCATGACCCGGTGGGCCGTGCAGGATGATCCCGAAGGCGCGTATGAAATGATGGACGGCTGGATCGAGGCACAGCCCAGCGGCATCGAAGGCCGCCGCCAGATGCCCTATTTCGAGCTGACCGAAGAGGACAAGCGCGGGCTGGCAGAATTTCTGCGCTGGGCCGATCAGACCGACACGCAGGGCTGGCCGCCCAACGACGCAGGTTAAAGGGACAAAGACATGAAGTATCAATCACAACAAGTCGCGTATGCCTATTTCGTCTGCGCCATGGCGCTCTTTGCCGTACAGGTTTTGGGCGGACTGACGATCGGATGGATCTACGTCCAGCCGAATTTTCTGGCCGAGACGTTTCCTTTTCACATTATTCGCATGATCCATACCAACGCGCTGATCGTCTGGCTGCTGCTCGGCTTTTTCGGTGCCGCCTACTTTATGGTGCCTGAGGAATCCGAGCGCGAGATATGGTCGGTCAAGCTGGCTTATATCCAGTTGGCGCTGATGATGGTCGGCACGCTCGGGGCTGTTGGCAGCTATCTGATGGGCATCCACGGGGGCCGCGAGTTTCTGGAACAGCCGCTTTGGGTCAAGTTCGGCATCCTCGTCGCCGCGCTGATATTCCTGTTCAACATTTCAATGACAGTGCTGGCGGGGCGCAAAACCGCCGTCACGGGCGTTCTGCTGATGGGGCTCTGGTTGCTGTCGCTGCTTTGGGTCTTTGCGTTCATTAACCCCGACAACCTCTCCTTGGACAAGATGTACTGGTGGTTCGTTGTGCATCTGTGGGTCGAGGCGACGTGGGAGCTGGTGATGGCTGCGATCCTCGCCTTCCTGCTGCTCAAGCTGACGGGTGTCGACCGTGAAGTGATCGAGAAATGGCTCTATGTCATCGTCGCCACCGCGCTCTTCACCGGTATCTTAGGCACCGGGCACCATTTCTACTGGATCGGCCTGCCAGGCTATTGGCAGTGGATCGGGACCATCTTTGGCACGCTCGAAATCGTACCTTTCTTCCTGATGATGTCCTTTGCTTTCATCATGGTGTGGAAGGGGCGGCGCAACCACCCTAACAAGGCGGCGCTGCTATGGTCGCTGGGCTCTGCCACCATCGCGTTCTTTGGGGCGGGCGTCTGGGGCGTGCTGCATAATATGCACGGCGTGAACTTCTACAGCCACGGCACGCAAATCACAGCGGCACATGGCCACCTTGCCTTTTACGGTGCGTATGTGGCGATGAACCTTGCGATCATCACCTACGCGATGCCGCTGCTGAAGGGACGCGAGCCCTACAACCAAGTGCTTAACATGGGATCGTTTTGGCTGATGACAGGGGGCATGGCGTTCATGACGTTTACACTGACATTCGCAGGCGTGATCCAGACGCATATGCAGCGGGTGCTGGGCGACTACTACATGGAGGTGCAGGATGGGCTGGCCTTGTTCTATGTCATGCGGTTCGTCTCGGGCATAGCCGTCGTGGTGGGTGCGCTACTCTTCATCTACTCGATCCTGGTGGTGCGCCGCCGCGAGGTGGTCGCGCCGGGCGCTGCCAATCCGGCCCCCGCTAAATCCGATCCAGTTCCGGGAGAATGACCATGAATTCCCACAGCCATCTACCAAGCGTTCCGTACTATGCCGCGACGGGCAACGAATGTGCGCTATTCGATGCGGCGCATAAAAACGCCTTGCCGCTGCTGCTGAAGGGGCCGACAGGCTGCGGCAAGACGCGCTTTGTCGAACATATGGCGGCGCGGTCGGGCCGAAAGTTATACACCGTCGCCTGCCACGACGATCTGTCGGCAGCCGATCTGATCGGGCGCTACCTGCTGCGCGGCGGCGAGACGGAATGGGTGGATGGCCCGCTTACCCGCGCGGTACGTGAGGGGGCCATTTGCTACCTCGATGAGGTGGTAGAGGCCCGCAAGGACGTGATCGTGGTGCTGCATCCGCTGACGGACACTCGCCGCACCCTGATGATTGACCGCACCGGCGAAGAACTGGTCGCGCCCCCCGGTTTCATGCTGATCGCCAGCTATAATCCCGGCTATCAGAATGTGCTAAAACGGATGAAGCCATCGACCCGACAGCGTTTTCTAGCGATCACCTTCGACTTTCCCGATCCCGAGACTGAGATTGCCGTGGTGGCGCAAGAAAGCGGCCTTGAGGCCGGCCGGGTGGCGCCCCTCGTGCGTCTGGGCGGACATATCCGCAACCTGTCTGGAATGGATCTGGAGGAGGGCGTATCGACCCGGCTTCTAATCTACGCCGCCGCGCTGATCGCTGGCGGCATGGGCGTCGAAAAAGCGCTGGAGGCTGCCGTGATTGAGCCGCTGACTGACGACGCCGATGTCCAGATTGCCTTGCGCGATCTGGTCGCGACGATCTACGGCTAAGACCATGGCACTGCGTCCCCTCGATTTGATGGACCCCGAAGAGGCGGTCGGCAACATCTGGCACGACTATGCGGTCGGCATCGGCGCGCAAGCCTCCTATCCGGATGAGGCTGCCACGTTTGCGGCCTTGCGCCCCAGCCTCCGGGTGATGTTCCGCGCTATGGGCGGCGCGCCGGGGACCGAGCTTTCTGAGGCGCCCGCCGTTGTTGCCCGCCATCGCAGGCCGCATATTCGCAAGCTGGCGACAGAGCGGGACAAGGTCTATTTGCCCAGTTTTGACGGGGAGCGTCTGCGCCTGCCGCCGGTGATCGATGTTTTTCCAGCCCGCGCCCTGAACCGGGCTGCGTATTTTTGGCAGGTTGCACTGGCTGCTCTGTCAGGTCCCGCCACGTTCGAGGCAAGTGCCGGGGAAGGTGCCGAGCACGACCTTGCTATCATCCACGCAAACCTAACAGCGGGCGCACGCGCCTATGCGTTCTGCCCCGGTTTGCGTGATAGCTATGCCGCGATGGTCGCCCATACCCTTGCGACCCGCCCGCGCGTTCATCTGCCAGCGTCCGAACTGGCGATAGAGCGCGCCCTGCGTGAAGGGCTGGCAAGTGGAGCCCTCCAAAACCTGCACGGCATTGCCGCGTCGCCGCGTCACATGCCATTTGCGCCGGTGCCTATCTGGCTGGACTTTGACCGCGCGGGCAGTGGCCGCGCGCCCGATGATCCGCAGGACGACGCTGCCGATGCACCCCAAGCGGTCGCAACGACGACCCGCAAGATGGGCGCGCGCCAATCCCGCGATGAGGCCAACCGCAAGGACAGCTTTATCCTGCACAGGTTCGAGTCGATCCTGTCATGGGTGGAATCGATGAACCTCAATCGGTCGATCCACGATGATGACGACGAGAACGCCCAGAAGGCGGCAGAGGATCAGGACGATATCACCCTGTCAAAAAACGATCGACGGGCCGCGACGCGCCTGCGCCTGCATTTGGATTTGTCCCCAGCGGACGCCGACCACGAACGCCTGTCATCCGAGCATACCTACCCTGAATGGAACCACCGATCCCGCAGCTACATGGCCGATCACTGCCGCGTGTTGGAGGCTGAGGCCGAGCCTGATCCAGACCACGCCTTTGTCCCTGACGCGAAGCGCATGGCGGAGGTGCGGCGCCAGTTTGAGACGTTGCGCCCACGGCGCATCGTGCAACCCCGCCAGATTGATGGGGACGAACTGGACCTTGATGCACTGATCGCCGCGCAGATTGACCTGCGTGCGACGGGTCGCTGCGACGACCGCGTTTTTCAATCCGCCCGGCAAACACAGCGGGATCTGGCGGTGGCCTTTCTGATCGATACATCGCGCTCTACCGAATCCGCGGTGGGCGATACCTGCGTCATCGACGTGGCGCGCGATGCGCTTGCGGCACTTGCCGGCGGAATTGATGCCGCAGGCGACCGGTTGGGTATCTGGGGCTTCTCATCGCTCAGGCGGGACAGGGTTTTTGTGACGCGCTGCAAGGCGTTCGATGAGAAGATGAGCGGCGCAATCATCGACAATATTTGTGCGCTAAAACCCGGCCACTATACCCGGCTGGGTGCCGCGATCCGCCACGTTAGCGCGCAATTGGCCGCGCAGCCCGCCGCGCGCAAACTGCTGATCGTGCTGACGGATGGCAAGCCCAACGATCTGGATCACTACGAGGGCCAGCACGGTATCGAGGACAGCCATATGGCCGTGGCCGAGGCGCGGCGCACTGGCCAGACCGTCCATGGGATCATTATCGACGAAGATGGGCAGGACTGGTTCGCGCGCATTTTTGGGCGCGGTGGGTTTCACCTGCTGCCCCGTCCTGAGCGTCTGACCCGCGTGCTGCCAGACATCTACCGCACCCTGACACAGGAGACCTGACATGCGCCGTATTATATCTACAATAGCGGTATTCATTCCCGCCGCCGCCCACGCGACAGGGTTTGAGCGGCCGATCCCGCAAGCACAGTCGGCGACGGCAGAATGGTGGTTCTTTGCCGCCTCAGTGGCGCTCCTCGCGGCATTGCTGGCCGTGCATATGTTGGTGCGGCGGCGGTGACGACCTCCGGCTGGCAAGTCTGGAAGATTGCGCTCGCTCTCTATCCTTTTGGTGCGGGCGCTGCTGCGATCAATTTGTACTTCGCTGGCTTGATAGCGCCTTGGTTCGGCCTGCCGGTCCTAGCTCCGGTGCCCGCCGTCGCTTGGGGTTGCGCGCTTGGCATCCCTATAACGTGGTTTTTCGCGCGCCATATCAAATCCCTGATGACCCACGCCGACGCTGGGCCAGAGGATTGTGCTTAGGCAAAAGCAGCCGACTATGATGCGTTGAGCAGCAAGACGGCATTCTGGTCGTGAGATTCAGTGCATGTCGAACGTCGTTTAAACACCCGATGGAAACCTCAGCCCCGTTTGCCATGCGCCTTTGAGGACTTGTTGCCACGGGCACCAGACTGAACCGGAGTATTGGTCTGATTTTCCTCCAGAAGCTTGCGCCACCGATCAAGGCGCGCAGGATCCAGCGTTCCGGCTGCGACTGCGGCCTGCACAGCGCAGCGGGGTTCGTGCGCATGGGTGCAATCGCGAAAGTGGCAATTGGGCGCAAGTTCAACGATCTCGGCAAACAGAACATCGAGGCCTGCCGACATATCACTAACGTGAAGCGTCCGTATGCCGGGGGTATCGATCACCCAACCGCCGCCGTGGATCATATGAAGCGAGCGTGACGTGGTCGTGTGGCGCCCCTTTGCATCTGCCTCGCGAATAGGGCCTGTTGGCTGTGCGTCCTCGGGCGCCTTTAGCGATAGCGTATTCAGCAGCGTCGACTTGCCCACGCCGGATGATCCGACCAACGCGACGGTCTGTCCGGGGCCGCACCACGGTGCCAATGTACTCGCCGCCTCTGGCGCGGTCGCGTTTACCGCAACGACGTCTAAATCGCGTTGCAGCGCTGCGGCCTGCTCCAGATAGGGCGCAGCATCCGGTGTCTGATCCAGCTTAGTCAAGACGACGACCGGACGCGTTCCAGCCTCGTTGGCAAGGGCCAGATAGCGCTCAAGCCGCGCGGGATTAAAGTCGTCATTACATGAGGTCACGATGAAAAGCGTATCGACATTCGCCGCGATCAGCTGCGGTTGCCGGCTTCCTTCGGTCCGCCGCTGTAGCAGCGCGCGCCTGTCCAGCAGGCGGACAACCATCTGAGTTTCGCGGTCCACAAGGGCCCAATCGCCCACAGCAAAATCCGTCGTTGCGGCATGGGCCGGAAGGCTCAATCGCGTGGGACCGCCTTCGGATTCGGCGGTCAGCCTGCTGCGGTGGACAGTCGCGATGCGCATCGGCGCCAGCGTGGCCTCGTCTGGCTCCAGTTGGTCCTCAAAAAATGCCGACCAGCCAAGGGTGGCCAGGGACACTGATGTTTGATCTGATGAATGAGCCATGACAGTTGAAATGGCCGCGACTTCGGCCTATTGCAAGCCTTTCCTCTCAGGATTGGCCTGGCGGGCTACGTCTTTGATCGCGCCCCGACCGCCAGTAGGACCGAAACGCAGTATGACTCTCACCAACAAACTGCCTTAAACCTCGCACGAGCCGAGTGATCGCGAGCCTAGGTCCGCTTTAAATAGGCCCACGAGACATACCCATCGACACCCCGCGACGGCATCATCGACACTTTGCACCAACGGGTTCCGCCAGTCCGCTCACAACTTTGGACTCGCACGATGCTCCCGTTCGGAAGGCCTGCGATGATGCTAAAGCCGGTTCCCGGTCCTGCGCGCAATTTTAGCATGTCATCTGCTTCGACGCCTACGACCTCGTAAACACCAGCCGGGTTATGTCTTGACGAGCCGCACCCTGAAAGTGCTACCAGCACAACCCCCGCGAGTGCGGCAAAGATGGCTTTGCGCATGGTTTTCTCCTGTTTTCTGCCTCGGCTTCATTCTACGCCGTTGCGCGCGTCGCAGGCAACCGGGCAGCGTATGAATTCAGCTTGCGCATTGAAATATTGGGGTGGCCGCAGGCCGCACCATGATGGGTGAATTTCGCCGCATGACGCGCAAGCCGCACATGCTTTGGCCCGCAGCATTTTTCTGCGGATGACAAGGCATCCGGTGATGGGGCCCAAATCACCGGAAGATCGACCATCGTCCCGGCCCTTGGGCTGCGAGGATCAGCAGACCCCCGGCAATCGCCCAGTTTTTTATCACAATCGACACCTGCCAAGGGTCGGCGCGGAGTTGCCAGTGAAACCAACTGGTAAGAATGCAATAAGCTGCCATGATCAGCGCCCAGCGAGCGATCTTGGGACCGATGACCAGACAAATTGCGGCGACGAGATCAAGAACCGCAACTAGCCAGACTAGCGACACTGGCAGTCCAATTGACGCGATCATCGTTTGCACGGGTGCTGGGTCCACAAATTTCTGGATCGCGCCAGCAAAGAACAGAACCGCTATCAGGACCCGTCCGAGCAGGTTTGTAACGTCAGCCATTTAGGGCTCCCTCAAGTTTGTTTGGGTGGTTTGCCCGCATGGAAGGCAGGATGGCTTCCTCAAATGCAATTAGGAATGGGTTCAGGCCCTTCACGGGTCCAAAAGTTCGAGAGTGTTACCGCAGACATTCGACGCGCGGCAAATGCTGCATCCGCTTTGGCGCGGCAGGGCGATCTCGTTCTGGTCACTGCGCTTCGATAGGGCTATAGCTTCGCGCATGATTGATACCCTGCCTCCATGCCCAGAATGCGCGTCTGTCTTCACCTATGAAGTGGACGCACTGCTTACCTGTCCGGAATGCGGCCATGAGTGGTCGCCAGAGGCGCAGACCGAAACTTCGACCGAAGTGCGCGACAGTGTAGGCAATGTCCTTGCGGACGGCGACACTGTGACCGTGATCAAGGATTTGAAGGTCAAAGGATCGTCGTCTGTCGTCAAGGTCGGCACCAAAGTTCGCGGTATTCGGCTGGTCGCGGGCGATCACGATATTGACTGCAAAATTCCGAAATTCGGGCAGATGAGCTTAAAATCTCAGTTCGTGAAGAAGGTATCTGAATAGGATTGCTTCGGCGTAGTCCTGACGCTGTATGGCGCGCCATAGTGCACAGGTGAGATGTCTTATTCTTTGTGCTGGCTTGAACCACATGACTGGAATCGCGGCGCGTCAGCCTTGCAAAGCCGAGAACAGCCGCCTCAGGACCAGACAAGACTACCCCTCCGTGAGGAGCGGCCAACTCCCGCGCAGCACGATCACCGCTTACCGCGCGCGGCCTTTTCCTCTTTGGTCAGCTTGTTGTTCCAAGTGTTGTTGCTCAAACCCAGCTCGCTTGGCAGAGGCTTGGTTTTTCCGATGCTGACCTTGCCGCCTTTGTTCAGGAATTCCTGAATAAGCGCATCGTCGGTGGTATTT
>JAGXGX010000076.1 GCA_024636515.1 Roseovarius sp. | reverse complement strand
TCACCCTTCAAGGCAAAAATGCGAGGGGTGAATTCCCCCCCGCACTTTCTTTTTGCTAAAAATATCCTCGCGCGAAGCGCATCTGATCTAAGCAAAGTGGCGTTACGAGCCCCAGACGTAGATCGAGGCAAAGAGAAACAGCCAAACCACGTCGACGAAATGCCAGTACCAAGCTGCCGCCTCAAACCCGATATGGTTGTCGGGGGTAAAGTGGCCGCGCATTGCGCGCAGCAAGCAGATGAACAAAAAGATCGTGCCGATGAGAACGTGAAAGCCGTGAAAGCCAGTCGCCATAAAGAAGTTGGCGCCATAGATATTTCCAGAGAAGCCAAATGCCGCGTGGCTATATTCGTACATCTGGAAGCCGGTGAACAAAACGCCCAGCACGACAGCGATCGCCAGACCCTTTTTGATGTCTTCGCGGTTATTCTCGTGCACCAATGCATGGTGCGCCCATGTCGCGGCAGCGCCCGAGCATAGTAGGATAAGGGTGTTGATCAGTGGCAGGTGCCATGGATCGAACGTCTCAATCCCGACGGGCGGCCATACACCGTCAATGCCGGGTGAAAATTCGCCCATCGGATAGAGTGCATGCTTGAAAAAGCTCCAGAACCAGGCCGCAAAGAACATGACTTCGGACATGATGAACATGATGAAGCCGTATCGCAGACCGATCCGCACGACGGGCGTATGATCGCCTGCCTGATTTTCGGCTATAGTCTCGGACCACCAGCCATACATTGTGTAGAGGACACCGACAAAGCCGATCAGAAAGACCCAAGGCTGGTTCGTCTCAACTTGCGGAGACATCCACAGCACAGCGCCAAAAAGCATGACGAAAGCAGCAACCGCACCCAGGAGGGGCCAGAGCGACGGGGTCAGAATGTGGTAGTCGTGGTTCTTTTCATGTGCCATGTCAGGTTCCCTCATCGACGGGCTTCAAGCGATTTGCGACAGTTCGGGCGCTGCGCCACTCTGCGCTGCCCCCTTATCTCGCTGAATTTCGGGCCACCTCATACAAAGGATAGCCCGAAACGCGTTAATTTACGGTTCTAACCGTTTCAGCGTCTGGTGCAAGTGCGGCTTGCTGATCAGGCAGGTCGATCTCGTAAAATGTGTAGGACAGCGTGATCGTGTGGGTGTATTTTGCGTCGCGGTCGGTGACGATTTCTGGATCAACATAAAACGTCACTGGCATCTCGACCCGCTCGCCCGGTTGCAGCACCTGCTCGGTAAAGCAAAAGCACTCGATCTTTTCAAAGAAACCGCCGGCCTCATAGGGTGTGACGTTGTAGGACGCCTGCCCGGCGATTGGGTGATCGGTAGGGTTATACGCCTCGAAAAAGGCGAGGCCCGTCTCTCCGATGCGCAGCTCCATCTCGCGCTGCATCGGTTTGAACTGCCACGGCATGTTGCGATCAAGGCTGCCGTCAAAGCGGACCTTGATCGTTTTGTCCAAAATGACGTCCGATTCCCCTTGGGCCACGCCCGTCACACCGCCAAAGCCGGTTACGCGGCAAAACCAGTCGTAGAACGGGACCGAGGCCCAAGCCAGCGCGCCCATCGTCACGACAACGCCGCATAGCTGAATCACAGTCTTTTTGGTGTCAGTCATTTTCGCCATAGCCAGCCCCCTCTGCAGCATCAGGAATTGCAAATTCGTCCTGACTAACCTTGGCGATGGTCAGGCCAAAAACCAATGCGACAAATGCTGCCAGCACCAAGCCTAGCCCCATGTTGCGGCTAAAGCGGCGCGTGTGTATTTCGTGACCTTTGCGAAAGAACGCCATCAGAGCCCCCAGATGCCAAAAGGACCAGCACCTAGCAAATCATAGCTGCGCAGCGCCGCATCGATCAAAATCGCGACGAATAGACCAAAGAGATAGTAGAGGGAGTGCTTGAAAACCGTCTTTTCGGTGGCGTATCCATCCGCGTCCGCAGCGACCTCATCCCGCCTCCAGATGCGCCACGCGCCGCGCAGGAAAAGCGCGTTCAGCAGCACGGCAGCGATCAGGTACGCTGGCCCGCCGATCGACGTGAAGGCAAGTGCGAAGGACACCGGCACCAGCAGGATCGTGTAGACCAAGATATGATTGCGTGTGACGCGGCGGCCATGGGTCGAAGTTAGCATGGGTACGCCCGCCTCGTCGTAATCCGACTTCATAAAGAGGGCTAGCGCCCAGAAATGCGGAGGTGTCCACATAAAGATCAGTGCGAACATCAGCACCGATTCAATCGATACGCTTCCCGTCGCCGCCGCCCAGCCAATCATCGGGGGGAATGCACCGGCGGCGCCGCCGATCACGATGTTCTGCGGGGTCCACCGCTTGAGCCACATGGAATAGATCACGACATAGAAGAAAATAGTAAAGGCCAGCAGCCCCGCCGCGACCAGATTGGTCGCAAGGCCCAGCATGACGACAGATATCCCCGACAGCGCAACGCCAAAGCCCAAGGCTTCGCCTTCGGTGATGAGGCCTGCGGGAATAGGACGGCCTTTCGTGCGCTTCATGATGCGGTCGATATCGGCGTCCCACCACATGTTCAACGCGCCCGACGCACCTCCGCCGATGGCGATGAAAAGGATAGCCGTAAAGCCGACGATGGGATGAACAGACACCGGCGCCGCCAAAAGGCCGACAAGCGCGGTGAACACCACCAGCGACATCACGCGCGGTTTTAGCAGCGCGAAGAAATGGGAAAACCCGGCATCCTGAGGTTGCCCGGCTTTGTTAAGATTGCTGTCAAAGCTTGCGTCGCTCATATCGAACTCCGGTGACGGGCGGCATACGGCGCGCCCTGCTCAAATGGACCCTATGGCGTCTGCCCGCCCCGACATTGAGGCAGGCAGGAGAAGACCTGTAGGCCCGCGTTATTGGGCCGACGCGACCTTATATGCGTCCTGCACGGGCAGGCTCGCGTACTCTTCGATCGCGCCTTGCAGCCATTCGTCGTAGGCCTCTTGGCTGACAACCTTAACGGTGATCGGCATGTAGGCGTGATCCTTGCCGCACAGCTCGCTGCACTGGCCAAAGTAGACGCCCTCACGCTCGGCCTTGAACCAAAGCTGCGCGAGGCGGCCCGGCACAGCGTCCTGCTTTACGCCGAAGGCGGGGATCGTCCAGCTATGGATCACGTCCGCGCCAGTGACCTGCATCACGACGGTTTTGCCGATAGGCACGACAACGGCGGTATCTGTGGCCAGCTTGAATTCGTCGCGGCTATAGCCTGCCTCTTCCAGCTCGGCGATCACTTCGTCGTTCAGCACTTTGCCTTCGCCGATCATGAAGCTCTCAAAGCCGAACTCGTGGTCAGTATACTCGTAACCCCAATACCACTGGTATCCTGTCACCTTGATGTTGATATCCCCCTCGGGAATTTCCTGCTGCTTGAACAGCACCGGCAGCGAATACGCGCCGATAAAAACGAGAATCACAATCGGAACGATTGTCCACGCCACCTCAATCGGGGAGTTATGGGTGAATTTGGCTGGATTCGGGTTCGACTTCCGGTTGAAGCGGAATATCGCATAGATCAGCAGCGCGGTGACGAAGATTGTGATGATCGAGATGATGATCAGCACCAGACCGTCCAGCCAGAAAAGATCGCTGGCAAGTTCGGTCGCGGCGGGCTGAAAGCCCATGCCACCCTGCGTAGGCTTGCCCACGATTTCTAGCTTGTCCTGCGCCAGCGCGGGAAGGGCGGTAGATGCTGCCATCGCGGCCAGCAAAGTGGAAATGTATCGCATATGGCACCTTGATCGGTTGAAGCGGATAAATCGTCACGCGAGAGCGGCAGGCCGCCACGCAGGGGCGTGCCCCGTTGTATATGCGCCCGTTAAAAACATATATCTCGTCCTGAGACAAGAATGACGGTTGCGGCAATCGGACGCTTCATACGATTTAACTCAAAAAAAGCCGCGTGCCAGCACCATATAGAGAGTAAAGGTTCCCGCCGTGGCCTGCGACGGGATCGAAATGTCGCCCAGGTTCCGGCTGTCGCCGCGCTGTAGGGCCAACTAATAAAGGATGCTCGTCATGTCAGACGCCCCCTTTCGTCCCTTCGACGAGAATCTGGACAAGGACGCCGCCCTCGCCCATCTGCGCCGCGCCACAGCAGGCGCCGACGACGGAGAATTGTTCCTAGAGCGTGCTCGCAGCGAGGCGCTGGTGTTCGATGATGGCCGGATCAAGACCGCCAGCTACGATGCTGGCGAGGGATTCGGCCTTCGCGCCGTGCGCGATGAGGCGGTAGGATACGCTCACAGCTCGGACATTACCGAGGCGGCGCTCAGCCGCGCTGTCGATACTGCGCGTCTGGCGGTCGGCGATGGCGGCGGCGTGATGGCCCCCGGCCCAATGGCGACGAACACGCGGCTTTATACGGATGACGATCCCATCAATGGCGCCAGCTTCCCGGTTAAGATCGAGGCGCTGCGCGAAATCGACGCCTTCGCGCGCGATCTGGATGCCCGCGTGGTTCAGGTGTCGGCGGTGATCGCAGCCTCGTGCCAAGAGGTTGAGATCTTGCGCCCCGACGGCACCCACCTGCGCGACGTGCGGCCCATGACCCGCGTCAACGTATCCGTCATCGTGGAGCAAGGCGGTCGCCGAGAATCCGGTACTGCGGGCGGTGGTGGGCGTGTCGGTCTGGACGGTCTGCTGGATCCGGCCGATTGGCAGGCCAAAGCGCGCGAGGCGCTGCGCATTGCCACCGTGAACCTTGCGGCTGTGCCTGCACCTGCGGGCGTGATGGACGTCGTTCTCGGCCCGGGCTGGCCCGGCATCCTGTTACATGAGGCGATCGGTCACGGGCTCGAGGGCGATTTCAATCGCAAGGGTGCGTCTGCATTTGCAGGCCTGATGGGCCAGCGCATCGCGTCCAAGGGGGTAACAGTGCTGGACGATGGCACAATTCCAGACCGGCGCGGCAGCATTACAATCGACGACGAGGGTACGCCATCGCGCCGCAACGTTCTGATCGAGGACGGCATATTGGTGGGCTACATGCAGGACCGCCAGAATGCGCGCCTGATGGGGACCGAGGCGACTGGTAACGGCCGGCGCGAAAGCTATGCCCACGCGCCGATGCCGCGGATGACCAACACTTACATGCTGGGCGGTGACACCGCGCCGGGCGATATCGTAGCCGGCCTCAAGGACGGCATCTACGCCGTAGGTTTCGGCGGCGGGCAGGTCGATATCACCAATGGCAAGTTCGTGTTTTCCTGCACCGAGGCGTATCGCGTACAAAACGGCGTAGTCGGCGCGCCGGTTAAAGGTGCCACTCTAATTGGCGACGGGGCGACCGCATTGCAGCAGATTCGCGCGCTAGGCAACGACATGGCACTAGATCCCGGCATGGGAAATTGTGGCAAAGCAGGCCAGTGGGTTCCTGTTGGCGTGGGCCAGCCGACCCTGATGATCGGCGGGCTAACGGTGGGCGGAGCTGGCGGATAACGAGTCGCTGTGTATGCGGACCCGTCCGGATTTAGGTATTTAAGCCAAGAAAAGCCGGTGCGGGAGTGGCCCCGGCTGATTTCAGGACATGGTTTACCAGCTGTTAACCATCCGTGCGCTAAACCTGATTCTGCAAGCAGATGGAGCCATGATGTCCGAGGAAACACATCCTTCCACTCACCCCCCACTCCCACCCACCACGGAAGATGATCGGGTATCGTGGCTTCGTCTCTTGCGATCTCGGCGCGTCGGCGTCGCAACGTTTTATCGTCTTTTGGCCGAACATGGCAGCGCGCAGGCCGCACTGACCGCTCTGCCCGGCGTGGCAAGTGCCGCTGGCATAGACAAATACGAAATTTGCCCCGAAGGCGTGGTGCTGGCCGAAATGCGCGCTGCGCGTATGGCCGGGGCACATATGATCTGCGTCACTGACCCCCTCTATCCCGCCGCGCTGTGCGATATTCCCGATCCCCCACCTATCCTGTGGGCAATGGGCGAAATCGGCGTGCTGGCCCGGCGAAAGGTCGCGATGGTCGGCGCGCGCAACGCCTCCTCACTGGGCACGCGGATGGCCCGCGCGCTGGCGACTGACCTGTCGAAGGACGGCTACGTCATCGTGTCTGGCCTTGCGCGCGGCGTTGATACTGCGGCGCATACTGCATCGCTAGAGGGTGGCACGATCGCGGTCATGGCCGGCGGTGTCGACGTGATGTACCCTGCCGAGAACACAAAACTGGCGCAGGATATCCTGCGCAGCGGTTTGCGCGTGTCAGAAATGCCGATGGGTACTGTCCC
>JAGXGX010000010.1 GCA_024636515.1 Roseovarius sp. | reverse complement strand
GGAAAATGCGGTATTGATTCGCGTCCGCCTTTTCCAGTCGAGTGACCAGCGGCTCCAAGTCGGGGATCATGCGGCCCAGATCGGGCAACTCCAGCAGTTCGTCCCACGCGCGAAAGAAGAACACCATCATGTTCGCGCCCATCTCGGGGTCAGTCTCGGCCATATCGCATCCAGCAAGCTGGCTGACCGCTTCGATCGCGCCCTTGACCACCGCCAAAGTCGCGTCATCAACCCCAAAGACCACCGGCGCAATGGGGCGCCCCCAGCGAGCGCACAAATAGCTGCCGTCCGAGCGTGTAAAATGCGCCTCGATCTGGTCCGGTGTCATCGCGGCCTCCTGCCTCAGTTTTGCGGCGTCTCTCTAACGCAGAGACGCGCACGGTGAAACGCTGAAATTCGCGCGGCTTCCGCTCGTCAGTTTCATCTAGGTAAGAAGTGATTGGAATTCGGGCCGCGCTGCAGGCGCGCCAGATCAAAACAAATCTTTTTGTCCAGCTGCCTTGGGCGGCGCGAGGCCCAGATGGGTCCACGCCCCTTGAGTCAGCATCCGGCCGCGCGGGGTGCGCTGGATCAATCCCTGTTGCAGCAAATAGGGCTCGATCACCTCCTCAAGCGAGTCCCGCGATTCAGACAGCGCGGCGCTGAGCGTTTCGATCCCAACAGGTCCGCCCTGATATGCCTCGGCGATCAGGGTGAGATAGCGCCGGTCCGCACTATCAAGGCCAAGGTGATCGACGCCAAGTCGCGTCAGCGCGTTGTCGGCCAGTGCCCGCGTGATCGTGCCATCACCGTCGACCAGAGCAAAGTCCACCACGCGCCGTAAGAGTCGCCCGGCGATTCGCGGGGTGCCGCGCGCGCGCCGGGCAATCTCTCGGGCGCCATCGGTGGCGCATGGGATACTCAGCAATGCGGCGTTGCGAGTCACGATCTCGTGCAACTCGTCCACCGTGTAGAATTGCAGACGCGTAGGAATGCCAAAGCGGTCGCGCAGCGGCGTGGTCAAAAGGCCCATCCGCGTGGTCGCCCCAACGAGGGTGAAGGGCTGAAGCTCAATCCGCACCGTGCGCGCGGCCGGCCCCTCTCCGATCACCAGATCCAGCTCAAAATCCTCAAGCGCGGGATATAGTACCTCCTCGACCACCGGATTCAGGCGGTGGATCTCGTCGATAAAGAGAACGTCATTGCGCTCAAGATTTGTTAGGATCGCCGCCAGATCGCCCGCCTTGGCCAGAACGGGCCCGGAGGTCATGCGAAACCCGACGCCCAATTCGCGTGACATGATCTGCGCCAGCGTGGTTTTGCCAAGGCCGGGAGGGCCGTGAAACAGCGTGTGATCCATCGCCTCGCCGCGCTGGCGGGCGGATTGGATGAAAACATGAAGGTTTGCGCGCGCCTCGGCCTGACCGATGAATTCGGCAAGCGCTTGCGGGCGCAGGCTGCGCCCCTCGTCCTCGGCCAGCTTTTCTGGGCGCAGGGTGGGATCGGGGTCTGTGGTCATCCCGCTATCCTTTCGGCGCCAGCAGCTTCAGCGCGGCTCTGATCAGATCGGCTGTTCCGGCATCCGGCGCATCGCCTGCGACCTGCGCGACAGCGCCTGCAGCCTCGCCGGGCGCATAGCCCAAATTGGTGAGGGCCGACAGCGCCTCGGCCTGCGGGCCAGGGCCAGCGGGCGCAGGGCGCGGCGTAGTGGGTGCGCTGGTCTCAATCACCTCGCCGTCCATCTCGGGCGGGGTAGGAGCTGGACCAGCGCCCATGGCCATGATCTCAGGCGCCTTGTCTTTCAGCTCGTTCACGACACGCTGCGCGGTTTTCGGGCCGATGCCCTTAGCCGCCTTGACCGAATTCCAGTCGCCCAGTGCAATGGCCCGCCCGATGCCGTCCGGCCCAAGCGCACCCAGAATAGCGAGGCTGGCCTTGGCGCCAACACCCTGAACGCTCATCAGCAGGCGGTGCCATTCCTTTTCGGCCAGCGTGGTAAATCCAAAGAGTTGCAGGATGTCCTCGCGCATGAGCAAATCGGTATAGAGCGCGGCATGTTCTCCGGCGCGCGGCAGCGCTTGCATTGTGCGATCTGAGCAAAACACCAGATAGCCTACGCCGCGCACGTCGATAAGCACATGATCAACGGCGCGGTAGTCAATACGGCCTGCTATGCGCCCGATCATGCCATCGCCTTTGCAATTCGCGCGCGACTAGCCGCGTGATGCGCGTGGCAGATTGCAATGGCCAGCGCGTCGGCGGCGTCCGGCCCGGTCAGGACTGCGCCGGGCAACTGCATCTTAACCATATGCGCAATCTGGTGTTTGGTCGCGTGGCCGACACCGACGACCGTCTTTTTCACGGTGTTCGGGGCGTATTCGCCAACGTCGATACCATACTGCGCAGGAGCCAGCACCGCGATACCGCGTGCCTGGCCTAGCTTCAGTGTGCCTGCGCCGTCCTTGTTCACAAAGGTCTGTTCTACCGCCGATGTATGCGGCGCGTACTGAATCAGAATCAGGCTCAGTTGCTGGAAGAGTGACAAAAGCCGCTCTGGTAGACCCGCACCGACCGAATGCAACGTCCCGTTCGCCACATGGCTCAGGCGACTCCCGTCGACGTCGATCACGCCCCAGCCAAGGTTTCGTAGCCCCGGATCGATACCAAGTACCCGCATGATGTGTCGCCCCTGCCCTGCCGCATTTATCCGGCGCTGCCCGCCTGCTTTGCGCGGCTTTGCGCCAGCCTTAGCACGAAAGGGGAACGCGGGCCAAGCGGAATGAATGGTGCCGAGTTGAAGGCCTCGCTCTGAGGCACTATATCGCTGCATTGCTGCATTGCCGATTCGCTATTTGTGCGCAGTACGCATGGCACGTCTCATAGCCTTTAATAAAAGGTTGATAAGAACGCGTATGACCTATGCACGGGGCGCATGATGACTATGCGCTAACCGGTGTTGTAGGAATGCTCGACCGGCTCTATCTGCAGTGCAGCAATAGATAACTCACCAATAGGGCATGATGCCCTGAAAACATAAGGAAGCCCAAAATGGCCGCTCTCGACACAACCCGCTCCGCCCAGTTCGCCAACGCACCTGTTGGCCTGAACATGGCACGCTTCGCCGCCGCGTTTACAGCTTGGAAAGACTCTCGCGCTACCCGTAAGGCCCTGTCGGCCCTGTCGGATCGCGAACTGGAAGACATCGGCCTGACCCGCGGTGATATCGCAAACTTCAGCGTCCGTTGATGGATGCGCCAAGGGCCGCAGCCCAAAACGATTACAACTGAAACGCGCGCACTCCTGCCAGAGGCGCGCGTTTTGCTTTGCGCGCTGCACGAATTGGCCGAGAAGAGCATAGCTACCTGCGCGCGGCTGCTAAGCGGCACCTATCCACACACCAGACATAAAAACGCCCCCATACCACAGTGCGGTACGAGGGCGCGTCGTCAGACTGGTACTAAGATCACTCGTGAAAAACCGGGAAACGATAAATTTCGTGGCCGTTGGATGCGGCATTCAGTAAAGACTGCAAAGCTGTACGTGTTAGAGCAGCGGCCCGACCTGCGCCGCGACCGCGCGCGTGACAGGATCGATCTGCATGAAATACGCGCCTGCTTGCTCGACGACGCTGCCTGCAGCTAATCTATCGACGCGTTCTTGGTAGGTGATGTCACCAATCTGAATCAGGACAAACACCTTAAACCCGATAAAAGCGGCGATCAGCAGCATCAAAGGCCGCCAAGCTATCGACCTGCGCCGCCGCTTGGGACGAAACACGATCAGGCCATCACGGCCTACCCTAGCGTCATAGCCCTGCGCCATCTTGGCGTGCGAGTTGCGCACGCGTTTGATCCGGGCAGCAAAGCCAGCATGAGAATTTATTTGTGTCATTGTAGACATCATCAGCATCCAAGTTTTCCGGCCCCCCGCCAGATCACAAGGAAAATTTAGGTTCGAAATGTGTCAACATTGGGGCAACTGCCCCATTTCGGCTTCTTTTTAACACTTTTTTAAACTGTTTTGACCAATGTTAGGGTCGTCCAGTCACCAATCACTTCGCGGTGCGCCAGACTGTTTCCAGCCTGTACATAACCGGCAAGGACCTCATCAGCCTGCTCGTTCAGAATGCCCGATAGAATCGCATGACCACCTGTTGCGAGGCTAGCAGTCATGGCCGGCGCCAGATCAAGGAGCGGCCCCTTGAGGATGTTGGCGAACACCAGATCGAAGGGCGCGGCGGCCACTATATCAGGATGATCCAGCCCGGTGGCGACAATGCAGCGGACACGCCCCTCCAGATCGTTGGCCGCGACGTTTACGCGCGCCACGTCTATGGCCACCGGATCGATATCGCTGGCGATCATAACGCCCGGCCAGACGCGTGCAGCCCCCATCGCCAGCACTGCGGTTCCGCAGCCGATATCAATGACCGAGCGGTGCGGCGCGCCCGCAGTCGCCAGCCGGTCCAGCGCACGAAGGCAGCCCTGCGTCGTGCCGTGATGGCCAGTGCCAAAGGCCATAGCGGCCTCGATCAGCAGCGGCTCACTATCCGCCGGCACCTTATCCGCGTCATGGCTGCCATAGACAAAGAAGCGTCCTGCCTCCACCGGGGTTAGCTCGCGTTTTACATGCGCGACCCAGTCCGTCTCGGGCACCTCGGAGATGACGAAAGGGCGCGCATCATGCACGCGCGCCAACAGCTCCAGCCCAGCAATATCGGGCGCAGCTTCGAAATAACCGCCGACCTCCCATGTACCGCTGCCGTCCTCGATCTCGAAGGTGCCGACGCCGACAGGCTCAGGGCTCAACTCGTCCAGCGCGTCTGCCAGCGCCTCTGCGCCGGATTGGCCGTGCAGCGTCGTGAAGGCGGTGAATGTGGGCATGGGCATAGCCTCGCGGCTGGCGCATTACTCGGCCGGGGTGGGAACGAGGCGCGACAGAATGGTTTCATTGCCCGGTGCCGGATGGCGCGGGATCAGCAGCGCCAATAGCAGCGATATGCCCGCCATGCCAGCGGCCAGAAAAAACACCGAGCCGGGCGAGACAAGCCACAGATAGCCCAGCAGTGCAGGCAGGAACACGGCGGCGATATGATTGATAGTGAACGCGACCGCCGCCGTCGGGGCGATATCGCCCGGATCGGCAATCTTTTGAAAGTACGTTTTAAGCGCCAGCGCGAGGGCGAACAGCATATGGTCAATCACGTATAGCGTCGCTGCCAGCAGCACCCCCCAGCCGAACATGTAAACGCCGCCATAGGCCAGAAACACGATCATTAGCCCAATATATTCAAAGATCAGCGTCCGCCGCTCGCCATAGCGGGCGACCGCTCCACCCATAAGAGGCGCAAAGACCATGTTTGCCACAAGGTTTATCATAAAGAGCGCCGTGACCTCATGCACAGCAAAGCCGAATTTCTCGACCATCATGAAGCCCGCGAACACGACAAAGATCTGCCGCCGCGCGCCCGACATGAACTGGAGGCAATAGTAGAGCCAGTAACGGCGCCGCAGGATCATCTGCTTTAGCTGCGGATTGGGCGCCTCGAATTGCGGATAGACGATCATGGCAAAAATCGCGATGGCCGCCGTCGTGCCGCCCGACAGCATGTAGACGATGTTGTAGGTCAGGTTCAGCGGTTCCCATAGCATCACGATGATGCCGTAGCAGATCAGCGTCGCACCCGATCCGGCGGCCATCAGCCAGCCCAGCATTTGAGGCGCGCGGGCGCGGTCGATCCACTGCAACTGCAGCGATTGATTTACGGTCTCGTAGTAGTGAAACCCGATGGAACTGAGCATGGTGATGGTCAGGATGCCGCCCATCGTCGGGAATTGCGCGGTGATCGCAGTCGCGACGCCCAGCAAGGTAAGTGACACGAGGGCCAGCACCTGCTCGCGCACGAAAATAATAATGGCGATGACGCCGATAGCGAAAAATCCCGGGATTTCGCGCACCGTATGTAGCCAG
>JAGXGX010000075.1 GCA_024636515.1 Roseovarius sp. | reverse complement strand
CTGCGAGAATATCCAGTGTCATGAGCGCAACATTATGCGGAATACGCTGAAATGAAATTGCGTTTGTTTGTGCTTCGCACCTTTATCTGCAATATCGCAGCGCCATGGACAAGATAACCGCCCGCATATTGCAAGAGCTTTCACGTAACGGCCGTATCAGCAATATCGAGCTTGCCGATCGCTGCGGCCTGTCGCCCAGCGCCTGCTTGCGCCGCGTACAGGATCTTGAGCGGCGCGGCGTCATCGCGGGCTATCGTGCCGTGCTGAACCGCAGTGCGATGGGCGTCGGTTTTATCGCCTATGCCACCGTAGGTCTGAACAGCCATACCAAGACCAGTCAGGAGGCGTTCGAGCGCGCGATGGCTGCCGCCCCCGAGGTAGTCGAGTGCCATAACATTTCCGGAGCAGTAGAGTACCTCCTGAGGATCGAGGTGGCTGACCTGCCCAGTTATAAGGCGTTTCATACCGATGTCATGGGCTTGCTTCCGCAGGTGAATGCTATCACGTCGTACGTCGTCATGGGCTCGCCCAAGGACGCGCGCGCTTGATTGATGTCCGGACTGCTTCCAAACTAGCCAAGCGCAAGGTATCCCCTAGCCCATGAAAACCATGCCCGACATATATGCCGATATGGTCAACTCAGGCGAGCTGACCGCCGACCCCGCGCAGGAGGCCATCCTGCCCGAGTTCGAGCGGATGCGTGCCGCCCTCGCCGAGGCATCGCCCAAAGGATGGTTTCGCAAAGCACCTGAGCCACCCAAGGGGCTGTATATGTGGGGCGGTGTGGGGCGCGGTAAATCCATGTTGATGGATATGTTTGCCGCGTCATTGGACGTGCCAAACCGCCGCGTGCATTTTCACGCCTTCATGCAAGAAATCCACGCGGGCATCCACGCCGCCCGGCAGGACGGCGCGCAGGATGCGGTTGCACCCGTCGCGGCCAAAGTGGCCGAAGAGGTACGCCTGCTGGCCTTTGACGAGATGCATATCAGCGATATCACCGATGCGATGATCGTGGGGCGCCTCTTTCAGGCGCTGTTCGATGCAGGGGTTGTGGTGGTTACCACATCGAACCGCCTCCCCGACGATCTATATAAAAACGGCCTGAATCGGCAGCTATTCCTGCCGTTCATTGACCTGCTCAAGGAGCGGATGGTGGTGCGTGAGCTAACCTCGCCTACCGATTACAGACAAGGCAAGATCGCAGGCAGCCAGACCTATTTCACGCCGATAAACGCCGATGCCCGCGCCAAGATTGAGCAAGTGTGGCAAAGCCTGACGCACGGCGCGGCGCGGCCCCATACCCTGACAGTGCAGAAACGCCAGGTAGAGATCCCTGCCTTTCACAATGGGGTTGCGAGGGCCAGCTTCTACCACTTGTGCGGCCGAATGCTGGGCGCCGCTGACTACTTGGCGCTCGCGGATGCCGCCCGCGTGCTTGTGCTAGAGGATATACCCCTGCTGAGCCGCCAGAACTTTAACGAGGCCAAACGCTTTGTCACGCTGATCGACGCACTCTACGAGGCGCGCGTGCGTCTGATCTGCTCGGCCGCCGCCGCGCCCGAATTCCTATACGTTGAGGGCGAAGGCAGCTTTGAGTTCGAGCGCACGGCAAGCAGATTGCGGGAAATGCAGTCCGAAGGGTGGAGCGAGAGCCCCGACCTTAAACCGGACGAGCGCTAGGCCGTCCAAATGGGCTGGCACTCGCAGCGCACTTCAGTCGCTATTCGGACGAAGGGACGCACCATCGCCGCCCCCCTTTTAAAACAACCCACAAAGGCTATATAGACGCCCTAGCAATCGACTCGTGAAACGGACCCACAAAACCTCATGACATCGCAGCATTGGACCATGGCAGGACAGGATGATGACAACGACGTTTCCGTCGTCGTCGCCACGCGTCTCAAAACCAAACGGCCGCCGCTGTACAAGGTCTTGCTGCTGAATGACGACTACACCCCGATGGAGTTTGTCGTCGCCGTGCTCGAGAGGTTCTTTGGCCTGACCAGCGCGCAATCGTTTGAAATTATGCTTACGGTCCACAAAAAGGGTGTTGCAGTTGTCGGCGTCTTCACCGCAGAGATTGCCGAGACGAAGGTGGCGCAGGTGATGGATTTCGCCCGCCAGCACCAACACCCCCTGCAATGCACGATGGAACGGGAATAGACCCTATGACTGGTATCCGGCTTTCTCTGGCGCTCGCGGGCGACGGTCTCTCTCTGCCCAGCGGCGCGCGCATCGCTATCTTTGCACCGACGCCGGACACCGACCTGACGGCACTGCCGCAGGATTTGTGCCACGTTATCACTGTCAACAAACCTGACCGCGATTATTTTGCCGCGCTTGGCTATGCCTGCAATACCGCGCCAGAGGGGCGCTATGGTGCGTCCATCGTATGCCTGCCCCGCGCCAAGGATCGCGCGCGTGCCCTGATCGCGGAGGCGGCAGACGTCACGGACGGGCCAGTCATCGTCGACGGGCTGAAAACTGACGGCATCGAATCGGCGCTCAAGGGCTGCCGCAAACGGGCAGACGGCGTGTCCGGCCCAATCAGCAAGGCCCATGGCAAGCTGTTCTGGATGGACCCGGCACCGGCATTGGACGATTGGCGCATCGGCGAGCCTGCCGAAATCGAAGAGGGTTTCGTTACCGCGCCCGGCGTCTTCTCTGCCGATGGGATCGACCCTGCGTCGCGCGCGCTGGCCGATAACCTGCCCGAAAAGCTGGGCGCGCATGTGATCGATCTGGGCGCCGGCTGGGGCTACCTGACGCACCGCGCGTTGGAGCGTGAAAGCATCAGACTGATCGACGTCGTCGAGGCCGATCATACGGCGCTAGCCTGCGCGCGGCTGAACGTGACAGACCCCCGCGCGCAACTCCATTGGGAAGACGCCCTACGCTGGCGCCCCGAGACCGGCGCCGATACCGTGCTGATGAATCCGCCTTTTCACACCGCGCGCAAGGCCGACCCGGCGCTGGGCCGCGCCTTTATTGCCGCCGCCGCAGAAATGCTGAAACCCTCAGGCCAGCTGTGGATGGTCGCCAACCGCCATCTGCCTTATGAGCAAACCCTGGCGGGCCTCTTTGCCGACGTTTCCGAGGCGCCTGGCGGCGATGCACGCTTCAAGCTGCTGCACGCCCGCCGCCCCATGCGCAAGAAGCGCTAAGCCCCCTCACTAAGGACGCAACACCATGTCATTTTCGATCTCCGGCAAGACGGCCATCGTCACTGGCGGGGCCAACGGCATCGGCCTCGCCATCGGAAGGCACCTGGCCGACAAGGGCGCAAACGTCATGTTCGCCGACATGGACGAGGACGCGCTAACCGATCAGCTAGGCGAGGCTAGCGATGACGGCCCGATCCGCTACTTCGCAGGTGACCTGCGCGAAAAGCTGACGCTGGCCAACCTGCTGTCTGCCACTCTAGATGCCTTCGATTCAGTCGATATTCTGGTCAATGCCTCGCGGCAGGTGGTCACCTCAGATCCGCTGAACCCCGACGACGACGCCGTAAGCATGCTGCTGGAGCAGAACCTAATGACTGCTCTGCGCCTGAGCCAGCTGGTCGCCAAACGCATGATTAAGCAGGCTGAGGGTCAAGAAACACCGCCCGGCGGCACGATCATCAACCTGTCGTCCATCGCAGCGGGACGCGCCCATCCCGAACTGCTTGCCTACGGAATATCGTCAGCGGCGATTGACCAGATGACACGCTCGCTAGCGGTGACGCTGGCGCCGCATCGCATACGGGTGAACGCGCTCGCCTTTGGCTCAGTCATGAGCCGGTCCTTGCAGGAGACGCTAAAGGATCATGGTGACTATCGCAGCGACATTGAACAGAACACGCCGCTGGGCCGCATCGCCGCCTGTAGCGAACTGGTAGACGCGGTACAGTTTCTGGCCAGTGACGGCGCTGGCTTTATGACGGGACAGATCGTGACCTTGGACGGGGGCCGTTCACTGGTTGATCCGGTGTCGTCGCCCGCCCACTGAATTTTGCGAAAGGGACATCCATGACCGAGGATTTCACCAGCGAAAAGCGACGCGCGGCCGAATGGTTTCGCGCCCTACGGGACCAAATCGTCGAGGCGTTCGAGGGGCTGGAGGACAGCCACGATACCGGGCCACTGTCGGACGCTGCCGCGGGCCGGTTCGAGCTTAACGAGACGCGCCGCGATGACGGCGATGGCGGCGATGCTGGCGGTGGCCTGATGAGCGTCATGCGCGGTGGCCGCGTTTTTGAGAAGGTTGGTGTTAACGTGTCCGAGGTCCATGGCCAGTTGGGTGAGGCCGCGCAAAAGGCAATGGCGGCGCGCGGCGTGCCGGGCATGGACCGCGATCCCAGTTTTTGGGCCAGCGGCATCAGCCTGGTCGCACATATGCAAAATCCGCACTGCCCTGCCGTGCATATGAACACGCGCATGTTTTGGACGCCGCATGCATGGTGGTTTGGCGGTGGCTCAGACCTGAACCCTTGCATCGAGTACGAAGGCGATACCGCGCATTTTCATGCCCAGCAGCAGGCGCATCTGGATCCACACAGCACCGCCCACTATCCCCGGCTCAAGGCGTGGGCGGACGAGTACTTTTATATACCGCATCGCAAGAGGGCGCGGGGCGTCGGCGGAATTTTCATGGACGATCAGAACTCCGGCGATTGGGAGGCAGATTTTGCCCTGACCCAAGATATTGGCCGGGCGTTTCTGCCGGCTTTCGCTCCCCTGATCGAGAAGCGCCGCGTGCAAGACTGGACCGACGCCGACAAGGACGCTCAGCTAGTGCATCGCGGCCTCTATGCCGAGTACAATTTGGTCTATGATCGCGGCACTAAATTCGGCCTCGCCACGGGGCACGACGCAAATGCGGTGCTGATGTCACTGCCGCCGATGGCCAAGTGGGTCTAGTCCACCTCTAGATCGACCCAGACGATGCGGTGCCTACTGGCCGCGACGGCCAGCTCGGCCTTGGCGCCATCCATCGGCCAATGAACACCGGTATCCGTCACCGTCCAGTCCAGCGATGGCAGAATATGGCTAACTCGCATGTATGACGGGCTGACGCGTGGCCAGTGGACCGTCGCATCGGGCGGATTGCCCGCCTGCCGCTGTGGGGCTACGTCCTGCACACGGGGGTCTGACAGCAAGCCGCGTATACCTGCCTTTACCCCGTCGCCCCTGTTCGGGTCCTGATTAGCGTGGCCTAGCAATACAAACTTCCGATCTGGCGCCGGGCCAAACCT
>JAGXGX010000074.1 GCA_024636515.1 Roseovarius sp. | reverse complement strand
TGGTCATCGCGCAGGTCGTGACATTCTTGGCGACTGGCGCCTTTGATCACGATATGGACCTGACCGATTTGTTCTGGTGGAACGATCCGTGACGCTGGAGCTATGTTTTCAAGGTTGCCGCGTTCTGCGCCCCGGTGGGCTGGATGATGCCCCGCTAAGCATCAAGGATGGGCGCATTGCAGACGGCGGCGGGCGTGCAGTAGATCTGACGGGGTTTACCATTCTGCCCGGTATCATCGACGCCCATGGCGACGGGTTCGAGCGGCATCTGGCCCCCCGGCGCGGCGCGATGAAGGACATCGGCGAGGGCCTGATCGCGGCCGAGGCCGAATTGGCAGCAAACGGCATCACGACAGCCGTCCTCGCCCAGTTCTATAGCTGGGAGGGGGGCATGCGCGGCCCTGAGTTTGCAGAGCGCGTGATGGAGGGATTGGCCCGCATCCGTGCGGACGTGATGACTGACCTGCGCGCGCAGCTAAGGTTCGAGACGCCGATGGTCGACGATTACGATACCATCGCTGCGTTCATCGCGGAGCATGAGATTGGCTATGTCGTCTTTAACGATCACCTGCCGCATGAGGCGCTGGCAGCGGGCAAGCGGCCACCGCGCCTGACGGGTCAGGCGCTGCGCATAGGGCGCAATCCTGAGAAACATCTCGCGGCGATGCAGGCCCTGCATGATGGGATGCACCGGGTTCCAGGCGCACTGGCAAAGCTGGCGGCCGATCTGGCGGTGGCAGGCGTCCTGATGGGTAGCCACGATGATCGCAGCGCAGAGGGACGTGCCGATTGGCGGGCGCTCGGCGTGCCGATTACCGAGTTTCCCGAAACGATAGATGCCGCCGAGGCCGCGCGCGCAGCCGGTGACGCAATCATCATGGGGGCGCCTAACGTGGTGCGCGGCGGCTCGCACAATGGCAATGCCAGCGCGCCCGATATGGTAGCGATGGACCTCGTCGATGCGCTCGCCTCGGACTACCACTATCCTTCGCTCCGGCGCGCGGCATTTCTGTTGGCCGATGCGGGCGTGCGCGATCTGGCTGGGGCGTGGCACCTTGTCTCAAAGGGGCCGGCAGAGCTGCTGGGTCTGTCCGATCGGGGAGATTTGGCGGTTGGCCAGCGCGCCGACCTCATGGTGATCGACAGCAAGACACGCAGAGTTGAAGCCACAATCGCTGGCGGCCGGATCAGTCACCTGACCGGGATCGCCGCCCAGCGGATGATCGGCTGACGCAGCCTTTGCGAGCATCGGCGGAACCTTGCAAACGCGGCACTGGAATGGCTTTCGCAAATCGCGACTGTTGCGTAGTGTGAAACAAACGCAGGCAGGGAGGGGCGATTATGAGCCATTGGATCAAAGGCGGACTTACTCTTATGACGTTTGCCGCGCCCTACGCTGCGGCAGTCGAAGCTGGCCCTACCCTGCGATCCAACAGCACATCTGAGATCATGGTGGCGGCGGCGAGTGATCTGCGACCGGTTTTGAGGCCAGAGGGATTGGAGCGAGCAAGCGAGCGCCTTGCCGCATCGGACGCAGGATTTCGCACATGGATCTCCGGATTTCGCAGTCGCGCAATCGTGGCGGGCATCCACAAACCCACGCTCGACGCCGCATTCGCCGGAGTGCGCTATGATGCTGGCGTGATCCGCCGGGATCGCAATCAGTCCGAATTTTCCAAGCAGATCTGGGACTATCTAGATACGGCTGTGTCGCCCGTACGCGTCACCAATGGCCGCAAGGCGCTGACTCTTAACAGCAAAGCGCTGGATGGGATCGAGGCGAGCTACGGCGTCGACAAAGAGGTGGTTGCCGCAATCTGGGGACTAGAGAGCGCGTTCGGCGCCGCGCGCGGTGGCGAGCCGCTGATCGGATCGCTGGCAACGCTTGCCTATGACGGGCGGCGAGGGCCATTTTTCGAAGAGCAGCTGATCGCAGCATTGAAAATCGTGCAGGCGGGCGACGTGTCCCCCCCTGCCATGACCGGCAGCTGGGCTGGCGCGATGGGACATACGCAGTTCATGCCCACCTCCTACCTGTCCCATGCCGTCGATTTCACTGGCGACGGACGGCGCGATATATGGTCGGAGGACCCCACCGACGCGCTGGCCTCGACCGCCGCATATCTCAAGCATTTCGGCTGGACCAAGGGACAGCCCTGGGGCGTCGAAGTGCGCCTGCCCACCTCTTTCGATCCCTCCCTCGCGCGGCGATCACTGAAGCGTAGCCCCGCCGCTTGGGCCGGCGAGGGGGTACGCGACACGGCAGATCGCAATGTGCCGAACTACGGGCAGGCGTCCATCCTATTGCCCGGTGGATCAAGTGGCCCGGCCTTCATGATCTTTGACAATTTTGCGGTAATTGAGCGGTATAACAAGGCCGACGCATACGTCATCGGCGTCGGCCATCTGTCGGATCGGCTAAAGGGCGGCCCGGCGATCAAGGCCCCTTGGCCACGCCAGCACCGCGCGATCAGCGCGTCGCAACGCAAGGACATCCAGCTTCGCCTGAAACGCCGTGGCTTTGCCGTCGAGAAAATCGACGGCATCATTGGGCCCAATACCATTGACGCGATACGGGCGTTTCAAAAATCCGCCGGGCTGGGTGCGGACGGCTTTCCGACGCAGGATCTGCTGAAGGCTCTGGGGGGCTGAGGCTGTAATTTGGATATTTAAGGCAAGAAGAAAGACGCGCGCAAAGGCTCGGTTATATCTTGTCAGTGAATATCCCGCCGGAAGCATTTGAATCCTAGGGCTAGGCGTTGCGCCATGAGAAAAGGGCCGCCCGATGAGGCGACCCCTTGTTTGTTTGGCGTTCGGTTTGGTGCGATCCGGGCTTTCGACATTTGGCTGCGCCAAACACCTGTCGCCCGGATCTTGTCGATCATTTTCGCAGAGCGAAAATGATCTTACATCATTCCGCCCATGCCGCCCATGTCGGGCATGCCGCCACCGCCGCCGCCGTCCTTGGACGGCTTGTCGGCGACCATGGCTTCGGTCGTGATCAGCAGGCCTGCGATTGACGCCGCGTCCTGAAGTGCGTGACGCACGACTTTGGCGGGGTCGATGACGCCGAACTTGAACATGTCGCCATATTCTTCGGTCTGAGCGTTGAAGCCGAACTTGGGATCATTGCTCTCGCGGATTTTGCCCGCCACGACGGAGCCGTCGACGCCTGCGTTCTCGGCGATCTGGCGCAGGGGTGCTTCCAGTGCCTTGCGAACGATGGAAATACCGACCGTCTGGTCGTTATTCTCGCCCTTCAAGCCGTCAAGAACCTTGCCAGCCTGGATCAGGGCAACACCGCCGCCGACGACGATACCTTCCTGAACAGCTGCACGGGTCGCGTTCAGCGCGTCATCGACACGGTCCTTACGCTCTTTGACTTCGGTTTCGGTCATGCCGCCAACGCGGATCACAGCAACACCGCCAGCCAGTTTGGCCACGCGCTCTTGCAGCTTCTCTTTGTCGTAGTCGCTGGTGGTCTCTTCGATCTGGTTACGGATCTGGGCAACGCGCGCTTCGATCTCGGCCTTTTCGCCAGCGCCATCAATGATGGTGGTGGTATCTTTGGTGATCGTGATCTTCTTGGCCGAGCCAAGCATGTCCATCGTGACCGATTCCAGCTTCATGCCCAGATCTTCGGAGATGACCTGACCGCCGGTGAGGATCGCGATGTCCTGCAGCATCGCCTTCCGACGATCACCAAAGCCGGGTGCCTTGACGGCTGCGATCTTCAGACCGCCGCGCAGCTTGTTGACGACCAGAGTGGCCAGCGCTTCGCCTTCGACGTCCTCGGAGATGATCAGCAGTGGCTTTTGCGACTGGATAACCTGCTCGAGCAGCGGAACCATCGGCTGAAGCGACGACAGCTTCTTTTCGTGCAGCAGGATGATGCAGTCCTCAAGGTCGGCAACCATCTTGTCCGAGTTGGTTACGAAATAGGGGCTGAGGTAGCCGCGGTCGAACTGCATACCCTCGACAACATCGGTCTCGGTTTCGAGGCCTTTGTTCTCTTCGACGGTGATGACACCCTCGTTGCCGACCTTTTGCATCGCGTCTGCAATCTGCTGGCCGATTTCTTTTTCGCCGTTGGCGGAAATGGTGCCGACCTGCGCGACTTCGGCGCTGTCGGACACGTCACGTGCGGCTGCACGGATCGCTTCGACGACCTTGATCGTGGCCAGATCGATGCCGCGCTTGAGATCCATCGGATTCATGCCCGCTGCAACCGATTTCATACCTTCGCGAACGATGGCCTGAGCCAGAACCGTCGCTGTGGTTGTGCCGTCGCCGGCCTCGTCATTGGTGCGGCTGGCCACTTCTTTGACCATCTGCGCGCCCATGTTCTCGAACTTGTCTTCCAGTTCGATCTCTTTGGCGACAGACACACCGTCTTTGGTGATGCGCGGTGCGCCGAACGACTTGTCGAGAACCACGTTGCGGCCTTTGGGGCCCAGCGTAACCTTGACGGCGTCGGCCAGAATATTCACGCCTTTAAGCATCTTATTGCGGGCGTCGGTACTGAATTTGACGTCTTTAGCAGCCATTTCTCAATTTCCTTCGAATTAGTGGAAAGGGGTCAATGCGCGCCCTGCCCGGACTTTACGTCTGGGGCCGGCGCTGCATCGCGCGATATCAGGCCATTTTGCCCAGAATATCGCTCTCCTTCATGATCAGCAGCTCTTCGCCGTCGATCGTGATTTCGGTGCCGGACCATTTGCCGAACAGCACGCGATCGCCGGCCTTCACAGCCATTTCGATCAGTTCGCCGCTATCCTTGCGCGCGCCTTCGCCAACCGAGACGATTTCGCCTTCGCTGGGCTTTTCCTTGGCGCTTTCGGGGATGATCAGGCCACCCTTAGTTTTTTCTTCGCCTTCGACGCGGCGCACAAGTACGCGGTCATGCAACGGTTTAAATGCCATCTCTGAAGCTCCCTTAGCTCAAAGTTACGTTTCGTTGGCCCTCATTCGGGGCCGTTAGCACTCGCCTTGAGTGAGTGCTAACGACGGGTAGGTAAGCAAGGATTAGGGCCGTGTCAACGGGGCTGAGGTGCAATTCGGCGGGCATTAGCTCAAGTTTAGTTTGAGCGGGGCGTGCACTGTCGCGGTGGGATGCGCCCTTGGTCCCAGTCGAGGTAAATCAATGCTGCCGTCACCATGGTCGACGCTGTGTACCGCGATCTGTGCGCAAGCTTCCTGATCCGCTGGCAGAGGACCAGCTATTTGCGCAACTACCTGGCGGTTGGGGCATCCGTTATGTAGCCGCTCGCCAGTGCTGTGACGCCCGTATCGCTTAGCGCATAGACACCGCGTGCAACCCGGCAGAACCAGCCGTGATGGTTGTCGGCCATGATGCGCGTCGCGCGGCCCACGCCTGCGGCGCGCGCAACCTCGGCGCCCTTTGCGGTGCCTGCACCCGCCAGATAGGCGGCGCAGGCCAGCGCGTCCTGCCGATACGACGTCATCACCTGCCCATTCGTGCCGCCATGCGTGGGATCGCCGACACGCGCCTCGAACTCCCGCATCAGGCGCCCCCGCCTCGCGGGCGATTTGCGCCACTGAAATGGGCCGGGCACCGCGTGTTCCTGCACCTCACCGCCCGCCATCTGCACCGACAGCACGCCCAGACCCAGACGGCGACAGAGACCAAGATTTCCCTTGAAGCTGCGCCAGCCTGCCTTGCCGCGCCAGCGCGGGACGGCCACATAGACGGCATCGCATATCGCCTGCCGTGCCACTGCCTGTTGCAACAGGACGAGGGAAAAACCCAGCTTCAACTCGACGATCAGCATCTGCGTTTCCGCCTGCGCCACAACGTCAGCGGCGCCGACTTCGCCCTTGACGGTGTATCCCTGCGCCTCCAGCCACGCTTTGACGGGTGGATACAGATCGGTTTCGGCAATTTTATCCATATGCACCAGATTGGCCGTGCCCCGCCCCCGTGACAAGCCCGAATGCTGCGCCTATAAGCTGCGC
>JAGXGX010000073.1 GCA_024636515.1 Roseovarius sp. | reverse complement strand
CGTCGAAGAGTTCGGCGCCTTCGTCGAAGTCCATGTCGCGACATCGCTGGAGGAATGCGAGCGCCGCGACCGCAAGGGCCTCTACAAGCTGGCCCGCGCAGGCAAGATCAAGGAGTTCACCGGCATCTCGGACCCCTACGATATCCCCGAGACACCCGAACTGCGGGTTGAGACCGAAAACGTCGACGTCGACAACTGCGCCCATCAGGTTATCCTCAAGCTCGAGCAGATGGGGCTGATTAAGGGGTGATATTAGCAAGGGCCGCGCACTATGCTGCGGCCCTTTGCACATGCGTGGTGCCCATATCTGGCGGACGCTAAAGGGGGCCAAAACAGATCGCAGTCCCGCGCATTTTAGTGAGAGATATGACTACTCGAGCTGTCCACACTGCGGGACGTTGCTGCCATTGAAGTTTGCAAAAAAATACTGACAATAGATCAAATGACCACCTTAGCTTGAGATGAGTGCAACGTGATTCCGGCTCGGACGACGGGCGTCACGACAGCCTCACACTGGAGTATGCTTTGAGTCTAAGCGACCTTGCAGACTGCGTTTTGGCGAGATGGTCTCCGCAAATAGGTGACCCGACTATCATAGGTTGGCTAACGGTCGCCTCTTATTTCATAGTCAGCGTGTTTTCAGTGTTGGTTTTTTTCAGGCAATCCGAAAGAAACCGCATGTTCTGGCTCTTTTTATCAGCCCTTCTTTTTGCGTTAGCGATCAATAAGCAGCTTGATCTACAATCCGCGTTGACGGCTGTGGGGCGTTGCTTGTCACAAGCGCAAGGATGGTATGCTGAGCGTCGGTCTTTCCAACTCAGCTTCATAATTTCGATCATCATCGCAAGCCTGTTGATTGCAGTACTACTATTCTGGACGATGCGACGGGAACTAAGACATATATGGCTCGCACTGACCGGTATTGCATTACTGCTTGCGTTTATTGCCATTCGTGCCGTTGGATTTCATCACTTCGACCAGCTTATTGGTTATGAGATTGGCAGTGTTCGCGTGAACTGGGCCTTCGAAATCGGTGGCATTGCGATGATAGGAGTCAATGCACTCTATCTGCTGTTGCGCAGCTCCAGTGACGAAAACATAGTCGAGAGTTGCAAACAGTAACTTAGCCTCAAAGTCGGCTTTCTCGTAGACACCGCGCCGTCTGACCAATCCTTGTCACATCCGGCGCGTCAAGTCTCCAGCACTGCCTTCGCGGCGCGGACATAGAAATCGCCATACTCCGCTGCTTTTTCCTGAATTGCGTCGAGCGCCGGGACGCGCGCCTCGTAATCTTCGGTGCTGGTGGCCAGAATAGCAGCCTGCACCTCTTCCTCGTTTTGGCAGACGATCATTCCTGACGTGTCTAGGAACTCCTCGATGTTGGGGCAGCCCCAGTAGATCGGCACGGTCCGGCACAGCACGGCATCCACCAACTTTTCGGAAAAGTAATTCGGCTCGCGCACATTCTCGATCACCACCGAATAGCGATAGGGCGCCAGTCCGTCGGACTTGGCGGCAAAGGGCGTGTACCCGCGCCCCATCACGTCCATGTCCACACCGGCGCCTGCGGCCCACTCCACAATCCGGTGACGCAGCCTATGCCCGACCTGCGAGCGCTTGTTCGACGCGATCAGCGATATCATCCGCGCCTTTTGCCTATCGAGATTTCGCCAGTCATGAATCCATGTGCTGCCAAACGGAAGGAAGGCGCCGTTGGGTATGGCCGATAACAATTCTTTGTTGTGTGCCAGCACTTTGTAGAACCGTTTGTGCGAGCGGCGCAGCGCTTGCAGATGCCCGCGGTGGATGGCTCCCGGCTCCATCACCATGATAGATACCCGCGCCCGCGTGCCAAAGCCGGGGCGCCAATGGATCGACCTGCTCGGAAAAACGATCAGATGGTCATGTGCCTCAAGATCGCCCAGCGTGCGACCCTCGATGCCGCTTGGTTGCCCCAACGGCCACATCAACTGGTTCAGTGGGATCGCACCGGGGCGCATACCCAGCCGCATGTCATGGGGCAGAATTGCCACCTTTGGCGCAGGTTTGGACATCTAATCACACTCTCCCAAATACCTGCCCCCTTTACGCCGAAGGGCGCGCACCGGCAACTAACCGATGCGCGCCCTTCGTTCATCTTGGCGCAATTACCCTAGTACGCCGCGTCCGCGTCAATGCACGGTCACAGGGTCCAAATCATGCTGGCGTGCCAGCACGAATGCCATTTTGCGATCACTAACCAGCGCGAGGCGCTCGCCTTGCTCATCATGCACTGCATACAGCGTCGTCAGATCGCCTACTTGGCTCTGCACGTCCTTGGGCAGATCCTCGACCGCGACGGGGCGGACATAAGCGATGCGGTGGCCCGCCTCATGCGGAAATTCAAATTCGGTATCCATGTGTTCGTGCCTTTCTGTTATTGGCCACGTTTGTTGATCTGGATCGTCTGAACAACTGTTTCGGGCGGCGCGCGTGTCAAGTCGATGTGGAGAAGTCCGTTCTCCATTATCGCCGCGCCCACCTCGACCCCGTCGGCCAGAACAAAGCTGCGCTGGAATTGCCGGGCGGCAATACCGCGGTGCAAAAATATCCGTTCGCCCTGATCTGCGCCCTGCCGGCCCCGGATCACCAGCTGGCGATCCTCGACCGTGACGGACAGATCATCCTCGCCAAAGCCTGCAACGGCCAGCGTGATCCGGTACGAATTGTCGGAGGTTTGCTCGATGTTAAAGGGCGGATAGCCCTCGTTGCCAGATTTTGCGCTACGCTCAAGCAACCGTTCAAGTTGGTCAAAGCCCAGCATATAGGGGTGCGCCCCCAGCGTCAGTTTCGTCATACGCCACGTCCTTGTGTCAAGCGACTGGTCAAGGCGCCGTCCCATTATAGGCGACGGCACCTTGACCCAAATATGGGTGTTCATCACAAGCGGTGCAAGGGCTATGCGGGCGGCTGGTTTACGCGTATTATCAACGAGCCTTGTATCAGCGGGAATCGTGTCCGAATGAACGCCTATAGCGAACTTTCCATGAAGTCCGATGACGTGCTGCGCGTCGAGTTGGAGCAATTTCGCCGCGAGCATGGCGATCTGGACGCCGCTATCCATGCTTTGGAAGAGCGCGCCCTGCGCGATCCACTGACCGTCAAGCGGCTCAAGCAGCAAAAATTGCGCCTCAAGGATCGCATCGCCTATATCGAGGATCGCCTCCTGCCCGACATCATCGCCTGAACCGGTGCAATTACCGCGCCTGAGTGGTGGACGCCCCGCGCCCGCCCGCCTATGGTTTGCGCCTGAAACAGCAAGGGGCGCGCGATGCCGCAAGTAGAAGTCGGGATCATTATGGGTAGCCAGTCGGACTGGCCCACGATGAAGGAAGCCGCGGACATTCTGGACGCGCTCGGCGTGCCTTACGAGACGCGCATTGTGTCAGCGCACCGCACGCCGGATCGCCTGTGGTCTTACGGCAGCGAGGCGGCCGGGCGCGGGCTAAAGGCGATCATCGCAGGCGCGGGCGGCGCCGCGCATCTACCGGGCATGATGGCGTCGAAGACGCGCGTGCCTGTCATCGGCGTGCCGGTCCAGACCAAGGCATTGTCAGGCGTCGACAGCCTTTATTCCATCGTCCAGATGCCGCGCGGCTACCCTGTTGCCACCATGGCCATTGGTGCGGCTGGCGCGGCCAATGCGGGCCTGATGGCCGCCGCGATCCTGGCCAATGGCGATGCGGCGCTGGCGATGCGGCTGGACGAATGGCGCGCGGCGCTGTCAGCCTCTATCCCCGAGGAGCCGAGCAATGACTGATCCGCTTAAAACTGGCGCCACAATCGGCATACTCGGCGGCGGCCAGCTGGGCCGTATGTTGTCGGTTGCGGCCTCGCGGCTGGGTTTCAAAACCTGCATTTTTGAGCCGGGCGAAGGTTGCCCCGCGTCCCATGTCGCCGATCGCCATATCGCGGCCTCCTACGAGGACGAGGATGCACTGCGCACCTTCGCGCAGGCGTGCGATGTCATAACCTATGAGTTCGAGAATATCCCCACCTCCGCGCTGGATGTCTTGGAGAAGCTGCGGCGCGTCTACCCTAACCGCAAGGCGCTGCGCGTCAGTCAGGACCGACTGATCGAAAAGGCATTCCTGAACGAGCTGGGGCTGAAGACGGCGCCATTTGCCGCTATCGACGACGGCGTGGACATCACGCAGGCAATGAGCGAGATCGGCCTACCCGCGATCCTAAAAACCCGCCGCTTTGGCTATGACGGCAAGGGGCAAGTTCGCATTTCGGACCCCAATGAGGCCGAAGGCGCGCTGGCGGGTATGAACGGCGCACCGTCGATCTACGAAGGCTTTGTTGATTTCAGCCATGAGGTGTCGGTGATCGCGGCGCGCAACTCAGCAGGTGACGTGTCCGCCTACGATCCCGGCGAGAACGTGCATGACGATGGCATTTTGCGCACCACGACTATTCCGGCGCGCCTGTCGCCAGCGCAGCGCAGCGATGCTGTCCTTCTGGCGGCGCAGATCCTGAACAAGCTGGACTATGTTGGCGTCATGGGGGTCGAGTTGTTCGTGACGCCCGAAGGCCTGATCGTGAATGAGATCGCCCCCCGCGTGCACAACTCCGGCCATTGGACGCAAAATGGCTGCACCGTTGACCAGTTTGAGCAACACATTCGCGCCGTTGCCGGATGGCCCTTGGGCGATGGCAAGCGGCACTCGAACGTGGTGATGGAGAATCTGATCGGCGATGACATGGACCGCGTGCCTGATCTTGCCCGCGATGGCAGCTGCGCGCTGCACCTGTATGGCAAGGCCGAGGTGAAGCCGGGCCGCAAGATGGGTCATGTTAACCGCGTGACCGGCCCTGCCTAAACCTTAGCTACGCCGCGTCCGCTCCACTTTCTTTTTCGTCTTGGCTGCCTTCTTCTTGGCCGCACCCATCTTGCGCTTGGGCGGCTTGCCCCGGGCGCGACCCCGCCCCTGCGGCATGTCCTTACCTTCGACGCTGATCAGCTCCAGCGCAATGCCACCCGTCACTGGCGCGGCCTCGGACAGCTTGACCGTCACGCGCTGGCCCAGCGAGATGACCCGTCCGGAATCCGAGCCCATGAGCGTCGCGCTATCCGCGTCAAAGTGGAAATACTCATGCCCCAGATTACGCATCGGGATCAGGCCGTCTGCGCCCGTCTCGTCCAGCCGGACGAACGCGCCAAAGCTGGCGATGCCGCTTATGCGCCCGGTGAATTCCTCGCCGACGCGCTCGCTAAGGAACGCGGCCAGATAACGGTCATTCGTATCCCGCTCGGCCATCATACTGCGCCGTTCGGTGTCGGATATGTGTTTGGCCGTCGCCTCCAGCCGGTCCTCCTCGCCGGGCGCTAAACCATCATCGCCCCAACCATGGGCAGTGATCAGCGCGCGGTGCACGACCAGATCGGCGTAGCGCCGGATGGGCGATGTGAAATGTGCATAGGAATGCAGGGCAAGGCCGAAGTGGCTGAAATTACCGGGCGAATAATAGGCCTGCGTCATCGCACGCAAGGTGCTCATATTGATCTGCTCGGCATGGTCGGTGCCAGCGGCGCCGTGCAGCAGCGCATTGATATGCGCGGTTTTCAGAACCTGCCCTTTGGCCAGAACCAGCCCTGCCGCCTCAGCCACATCGCGCAACGTATCCAGCTTCTCCTCCGGTGGCTCTTCGTGCACGCGGTAAAGAAGTGGCGTTTTCTTCGCCGCAAGCGTCTCGGCGGCGGCGACATTTGCCAGCACCATAAATTCCTCGATCAGCTTGTGCGCATCGAGGCGGTCGGTGAAATTGACGCTGAGAACCTTGCCCTCATCGCTTAGTGCGACCTTGCGCTCGGGAAGGTCCAGATCGAGCGGCTGGCGGTTCTTACGCGCAATCTTCAGCGCGTCATAGGCGGCATAAAGCGGGCGGATTACATCGTCCATCATCTCGGCACAGCGCTCGGACGGGGTGCCATCCATCGCCGCCTGCACCTCCTGATAGGTCAGCGACGCGATCGAGCGCATGATGCCCCGGTGAAACGTCTGGCCGATCTTTTCCCCGAACTCATTAATGCGCATTCGCACAGCGATGCAGGCGCGCGGCACACCCTCGTGCAGCGAGCATAGATCGCCCGACAGCCGGTCTGGCAGCATCGGCACTACGCGGTCGGGAAAGTAGCTGGAGTTGCCGCGCAACCGCGCCTCATCGTCCAGTGCAGAGCCGGGCGTCACGTAATGCGCCACATCCGCGATAGCGACCCAGAGGACGTGACCGCCCACGTTTTTCTGATCGTCATCGGCGTGGGCATAGCAGGCGTCGTCGTGATCGCGTGCATCAGCGGGGTCGATGGTGACCAACGGCAAATCGCGCAAATCCTCGCGGCCAGCCAACCCAGCAGGCTTCATCGCGTCGGCGCTGGCGATCACGGCGTCGGGGAATTCATCGGGGATGCCGTGCTGGTGGATCGCGATCAGCGATACCGCGCGCGGTGCGGATGGATCGCCAAGGCGCGCGGTGATGCGCGCACGCGGCAGACCCATGCGGCCCTTCGGACCCGATTGCTCCGCCTCAACCAGCTCGCCGTCCTGCGCGCCGCCAGCCTGCGCAGCGTCGACCTGCCATTCCTTGCCCTGCCCCTTGTCGATGGGCATGATGCGGCCCCCATCAGACCCTTTGCGGAAGATGCCCAACACTTTCAGGGGGTTCGTCCCGATGCGCCGGATCCGCCGCGCCTCGTAATGATGCGCCTCGCCTGTAACCAGTTGCAGCTTGGCCAGAATACGCTCGCCCTCGCCCAGCGCCGGATCGGACGCGCGGGGGATCAGCAGGACCACAGGCTCCTGCCCGTCACCGTGCCATTCCAGGGGCTTGGCCAGTTGGTCGCCATCGGGCGTGGTCCCCATCACTTGCAGGACACTGACAGGCGGCAGGCGATCAGGATCGCGGTAGGTCTTTTTCCGCTTTTCTAGATGGCCCTCGGCCTCTAGCTCCTTGAGGATACGCTTGAGATCGATCCGCGCGGCCCCCTTGATGCCGAACGCCTTGGCGATCTCGCGCTTGGCGCCGAGTGTGGGGTTATCGGTGATCCATTGGAGGATCTCGGCTTTGGTGGGCATCTGTTTCATGCGGGTCTCGTATCACGCAGTCTGCACGGCGGGAACCGTTATCGCGCGGCGTGCAGATCTGCGGCAGTATCGACATCGCGCAAGGTATCGACCAGCGCGATACGCGCGCCCGGCAGGGTGGCCATGCTGCCCGATAGTGCATCTGCGGTGGACCAGCGAACCCCCCGAAGGAAACCAGCGGGGATGGCCGCTGTGCGCCTCAATCCGATCAACCAAAAGCCGCCATCAGGCGCAGGGCCGAAAACGGCATCGTTTGCGCCCAGCGCCTTGAACGCCCGCGCGATGTGATGTTTGCGCACGCCGGGAATATCCCCGCCGATGATGCAGACCTGACCCGGTGGCAAAACGCGCATGATGCGCGCCATACGGTCGCCCAGATCGCCGCCACCTTGGGCAAAGCGCGGCAGATGCGCGGGCCACACGCGCGAGGCTAGCCCAGCCCGATCAGGCGCAACCGCAAGGATGACTTGCCAGCGCGGGTCTTGCACCTGCCGGATCAGCCGCGACGTCTGGTGACGAAACCACCAAGCGGCCGCCACCATGCCGATATCGCGGCCAAGCCGGGTTTTGACCCGGCCTGGACGCGGCTCTTTTAGCATGATGACCAGTGCCGGACGCATCTATCAGGCGAAATAGTCGCTCAGGATCCGGGTGTAGATCGCTTTGAGCTGGTGGATCTGTTCGACACTCACCCGCTCATCCACCTGATGCATGGTGCGGCCCACCAGCCCGCATTCCACCACTGGGCAATGATCTTTGACAAAGCGCGCGTCAGAGGTGCCGCCGGACGTGCTAAGAACCGGGGTGCGCCCAGTCTCGGCCTCGACTGCGCGCACGATGAGGTCCGAGAATTCGCCCGGAGGCGTGAGGAAACTCTCGCCGGAGTTAGTAACCTTGAGCGTTCCAGTCGCGCCCCCCTCGTCGCAGATGGCGTCTAGTTGCTCTTGCAGCCACTTGGTCAGGCTATCGCCGGAATGAGTGTCGTTATAGCGGATGTTGACGGTCGCGCGGACGGTGGCGGGGATCACGTTGGTCGCTAGATTGCCAGTGTCGATAGTCACGAACGCCAGTGTCGACGGGTCAAAATGGTCAGTGCCCTCGTCCAGTGTATGGCTGCTGAGGCGGTCTACCAGTCGCGCCATCACGGGCAGCGGATTAACCGCGCGGTGCGGATAGGCGGAGTGGCCCTGCACGCCGGTTATTGTCAAAAACCCGCTTAGGGACCCGCGGCGCCCGATCTTGATCATGTCGCCCATCTCGTCCGGGCAGGTCGGCTCCCCCACTAGGCAGACGCTCATCGCCTCGTCATTTGCGGTCATCCAATCCAAAATCGCGGTGGTGCCGTGCAGCGCATCGCCTTCCTCGTCACCGGTAATGGCAAGGATAACGGCCCCATCAGGGGGCGTCTGTTGCACGAAATCCACGGCTGCGGCGGCAAAGGCGGCGACGCCTGATTTCATATCAGTCGCGCCGCGGCCCCACATCATTCCATCGCGAATTTCGGCGCCAAAGGGTGGCACCGTCCATGCCGCCTCATCGCCCAACGGTACGACATCCGTATGCCCGTTAAAGCCAAAGCTGCGCGCCGCGCCCTTGGCGCCCCAACGCGCGTATAAATTGGCTATTCCGGCACGATCCACGCGCCAGCAGTCAAAGCCTGCGTCTGTCAGCAGACGCTCCAGCAGCGCCAGCGCGCCGCCCTCTTCGGGGGTGACAGACGGGCAGCGGATCAGCGCAGCGGTCAGGTCGGCGGGGTCTATGGATGTGTGCGGCATGGTCCCTCGGCAAATGATAAATGGCGCCCGATGGCTAGCGCGGAT
>JAGXGX010000072.1 GCA_024636515.1 Roseovarius sp. | reverse complement strand
GTTGGATGCCGGATGGCGCAAGGCGGATGGGCTGAAACAGCTGACCGTCGAGGCACGCGATCTGTATCGCCGCCCCTTGCTGCCGGACGAGCTAAAGCGCTATGACGGCGCGGTGATCGACCCGCCTCGTGCCGGGGCAGAAGCGCAAGTGGCGCAGTTGATCACCGCAGGCGTCCAGCGTATCGCCTATGTGGCGTGCAATCCGGTCACTTTCGCGCGGGACGCGGCGGCGCTGGTGGCGGGCGGTTATACGCTTGGCGCATTGCGCGTCGTCGATCAATTCCGCTGGTCCAGCCACGTGGAGTTGGTAGCGCGCTTCACGTGCACATAAGCGTCTGTCGGTGAATTTGCCCTAGCCCGCTGCACCCATTCTGGGTTATAAAAAGAAAAAAAACATCGAGTAGGGCATATGAAAATTCTCAAATTACTGGCGATCATGCTGACGATCGTGGGCCTTTCGGCCTGCGGCTCCAAATTCAAGACGTACAAGGGCCCGGAGGTCACGCATGTCGTGGTCAACAAGACTGCGCGCAAGATGTACCTTTTGCACCACAACCGGGTGCTGGAGGATTACGATTTTGATCTGGGCTTTGCGCCCGCCGGTCACAAGGGCGAGGAGGGCGATGGGCGCACGCCCGAGGGCACCTATCTGATCGACCGCCGCAATCCGAACAGCAAGTTTCACCTGTCGATCGGCATCTCGTATCCCAACGCGTTTGACCGCGCGCAGGCGCATGCCCGTGGCAAAAGTCCCGGTGGCGACATCTTTATCCACGGCCAGCCCAATGCCTTCAAGGGTAGGAACGGCGCGGACTGGACGGCGGGATGTATCGCCGTGAGAGACAAAGAGATCGAGTGGATCTACGCGATGGTCAGGGATGGCACGCCGATCACGATCCAGCCCTGATGCGTCGCCTATAGGCGAGCAGATTTTACAAAAAAAAAGCGCCGGGATGGATGTACTCCGTCCCGGCGCTTTTTCGTTTTAGCTACTTAGTCAGATTTGCGCCTTAGCTGCCCATCACCAGCGTCCACCAGATCTTGCCATTGTTTTCCTGAAGCCAGGAAAAGCCGAGGTTTCTGGCGTTGGGCGACAGGATGATCTTGCGAGTGGCGCTTTCGTCCATCCATGCTGCGAGCGTCTCAAGCTCTGTCTCATATGTCTCGGAAATATTTTCTCCGACCAAACCGCCCGTGTATCCCACACGCTGAATACGGTCGATCGGCGAGGACCCGTCCGAGCCGAAATGCCACGGCCGATTCTGCACCGACATATCACGCGAGTGGGTTGCGGCGGCGGCGTTCAACTGAGCGTTCAGCTGGACCGGCTGGCGGCCGGCTGCGCTGCGCAAGGAATTGACCGAGTCGAGCATCCGGTACTGGATCGCCGACGAATCGCCTGAACTGATACGATAAACCTTTGGCAGAGGTTTGCCGTCGGCGCCGATCTGCGGCTGTAGGGGTGCGGGCGGGGCACAGGCAGCAAGGGCAAGAAAGGCAGATACGAGAAGAACCAGAATGCGCAACATGGGCAGAACCATCCAGAATTATTGTTTTGCCAATCCCTACAGTGCCGCGCGTTGCGATTCAAACCCACATGATCCGAACTTTGCCGCGCGGCATGGTTTGAATTGCGACTGCGACTTTCGCGCCATATGATCGACGCCATTCTGGGCAAACCGCTCGCCGTGGAGATAATCATGACAGACAACATACTCAAGCCATTGAACAGACGCGGTTTTATCGCTGGTGCTGCCGCCGTAATCGGTACGCCCGCGTTGGCACAGACAATCGACGGAATCGAAATGGAGCGCGAAATAACTACCAGCACCCGTCACAACATCTCCAGCTTTCGCTCACTGACGTGGCAGCCTTATTTTAAAAGCCTCAGGAATGGCGCCATCTTGGTCGATATCGATTCGCGCGCTCTGCATTACTGGAGCCAGGACGGCAGCACCTATAAACTGTACCCCTCGTCAGTTCCGTTGTCCGAAGATATGACACGCCGGGGCCGTACCAGCATCACGCGCAAGGTCGTCGGCCCCAGTTGGTCGCCAACGGCCAATATGCTAAAGCGCAACCCGGACTGGCCCCGTTACGTGCCGCCCGGCCCCGATAATCCGCTGGGCACGCACGCGCTGTATCTGGGATGGAAGTACTACCGCATCCACGGCACGCACGATGCGCGCAAGATCGGGCGCAAGTCGTCTAACGGATGCATCGGCCTTTATAATAAGCACATTTCAGAGCTGTTCAGCTTTGCAAAAGTCGGCACACAAGTGTTGCTTATTTGACGATACTGCGGCGTGAAGTGCGACATCTTGGCAAAGTTATAATTGCTATCACGTAAATTTGCTGCTTAGAGGATTGACACGAGGTAAACGTCTTGGGTGCCTGTCGTCGCAAATGCGATGCCACGCTAATTTTCTGGAGGATACTATGAAAAAAATCGTTCTCGCCGCTGCTCTGTCCGCCGCTGCTTCCACTGCCTTCGCTGGCAACATGGAGCCGCCCATGATGGAAGCGCCCGTCATCGTTGAAGAGACAAACGCAAGCTCGTCGTCCGCTGGCGTCTGGGTTCCGCTGGTTCTGCTGGCAATCGTCGCAGCTGTCATCGCAGCCGACTAATAGCGTTTAGAGGCAGGCTCGCTTTCGCGGGCCGCCTCAGATGCTGCCAGTCTGACTTACAGACACGTTAAAGGCGCTGAACCAAAAGGTTCCAGCGCCTTTTTCTATGGGTTAGGACGTGCCTGCCCAACCTTGCAGGTTCTCGCGGATCACGTGTGCTAGCGCCTCGATATGGGCCGGGCTGTCGTTGAGGCAGGGAATATAAGTAAACTCCTCGCCGCCCGCGTGCTCAAAGCTTTCGCGGATCTCCTCATTGATCTCCTCAAGCGTTTCGATGCAATCGGCGGAAAAGGCGGGTGCGACTACCGCGATGCGGCGCTTGCCTTCCTCCTTCGCGAGGCGCGCGACCTCCTTGACGGTATATGGTTTTAGCCATTCCTCTGGGCCGAACACGGATTGGAACGTAGTTGTGATCTGAGTGTCATCCCAGCCCAGCCGTTCCTTTAGCAGGCGGGTCGTTTTCTGGCATTGGCAGTGATAGGGATCGCCCTGCATCAGATAGCGCTGAGGCATACCGTGATATGACGCGACTAAGATTTCGGGATTAATTTCGCCCGCATATGCCGTCTCGATCGATCGGGCGAGCGCATCGATATATTCGGGATGATCGAAATAGGGCTGTATCGTGCGCGCTGCGGGCTGGCGCGCCTCAGCCATCAGCGCGCGAAAAAACTCATCATTCGCTGTTCCCGAAGTTGCACCCGCGTATTGTGGATAAAGCGGGAAAAACAGGATGCGCGTGCAGCCTGCCTCGGTCATTTCGCGTACCTTGGATTTCGTCGAAGGGTTGCCGTAGCGCATGCAAAAATCGACCATGACGTCATCACCATGCTCGGCCGTAAGCCTAGTGCGCAGGGCTTCCGTCTGATCACGCGTAATGGTCATGAGCGGGCTCTCGTTCCGCTCCTCGTTCCAGATGGATTTATAGGCTTTGCCGCTGGTGAATGGCCGCTTGGTCAGAATGACCAGTTGCAAAAGCGGCTGCCATTTCCATGGCGCATAGTCGATCACGCGGCGGTCCGACAAAAACTCGTTTAGGTAGCGGCGCATGGACCAATAATCGGTGGCATCAGGCGTGCCCAGATTTGCCAGAAGGACACCCGTCTTTTCGCGTGGGATCGCCGGATGATCCTTGGGCGCGTGGACGGGGCAAGTGGCATCGCTGGCTGGCTGTGTCATGGGCTATCGGTCCTTTGTCATACGCGCGGATGGTGTTGCCTTGCCGTTGGACATAAGCGAATCGGCAGGGCCGTCAATCGGGGGGGTGGGTCAGTCGGGCAGCTTGGTCTCGTCCGTATTCAGCGCATCGGCTAGCCGCGTGGTGGCCGAGCCGGGGCGCAACGGCTGTGGCTGCGAGGCGTCGGGCGACCATCCGGTGAGGAATATCAAATCGTATGTCGCCATGATCCGGCCATCTGGGCCTGCAAAATTCTCAGCATAGATTTGCGCCGCGCGGGCAAACACCGCGCGCCGCGCAAAATGACGCGGCCGCGCATCCATCGCATTGCCCTCGCCCATGGCCCTTAGGTCATGCATCAGCGCGGTCATGTCGGCATAGCTGGCATTTAGCGGAACACTGTCGACGACGGGCAGGGTCATGCCCGCGCGTTGCAGCAACCCGCCCAGATCGCGCACCTCGCCCGTGGGGGCGACGCGGGGCGACAAACCGCCCGACACCTCGGCCTCGGCCTGCGCGAGGCTGGCGCGCAGTTGGTGCAGCGTCGTGCCGCCCGGCATGATGCCTAAAAACAGGCCATCGGGGCGCAACGCGCGGCGCGATTGGATTAGTTGACCGACCGGGTCATTGGCCCAGTGCATCGATAGCGCGTGTATGACCAGATCATGCGCGTCCGGCACCAGCGCCAGCGTGTCGTCGTCAGGTGCGACTACGGCATCTGGGAATGCGGCACGCCATGGGGCAGGCCAACCGGTAACGATACCGGGTGCGGTAAAGGATTTGTTAACCATCGCCAGACGATCATGCACCTCGGCGATTGCCGCCTCGTGCAGGAATAACGCGGGCGCAGCGGCGGCGCGGGCGCGTTGGCGCGTCAATGCGGTGCGGTCGGTAAGAATAGCTGTCATAGGGGACATATAGATGAAGGCGGGTTATGTTCAATCGGCCATTCGGTTGGTCTATCCCTCGCGCTGCACCTTTTGCGGTGGCTTGGTCGATAGCGATTTTGGGCTTTGCGGCCCGTGCTGGCGCGACACGCCGTTCATCGCGGGGCAGGTGTGCGATCTGTGCGGTGTTCCGCTGCCAGCGGGGCCTGACGCACCGGACGATGTGCTCACCTGCGACGAATGTCTCACAATGCGGCGCCCATGGGACAGGGGCCGCGCCGCGCTAATCTATGATGGCAATGGTCGCAAGATGGTCTTGCGGCTGAAACATGGTGATCGGCACGATATGGCGGGGCCTGCCGCCTCTTGGATGGCGCGCGCGGCGCGTCCTCTACTCAGGCCCGATACGTTGATTGCGCCTGTGCCGCTGCACTGGCTGCGCCTGTTGAAGCGGCGATACAATCAATCGGCGCTACTGGCGCACGCGCTGGCCCGCGAGGTGGAGCGCCCAGTATGCCCCGATCTGCTGGTTCGTCCGCGTGCGACGCCATCATTGGGTGGGCTGGGACGGGATGCTCGCTTTGCCACGATGGAGGGTACGATCAAGATGCACCCCAAGCGGCGCCATCGCCTGTCTGGGCGGCATGTGCTGCTCGTGGACGATGTTATGACCTCGGGCGCGACCCTTGCCGCCGTGGCGGAGGCGTGCCGCGCGGCTGGCGCGGTGGGCGTCGACATTCTGGTACTAGCGCGCGCGGCCAAGGATACCTAAATTCAGGGGGACCATCTGAATTTAAGGAACGCCGTCCATGAAGTCTGTCGACATTTACACCTCGCCGCTCTGCGGTTTTTGCCACGCGGCCAAGCGGTTGCTATCGCAGAAGGGCGTTAACTTCTCTGAGATCGATATTGCCGCGCAGCCGGAAAAGCGGGCCGAGATGATGCAGCGCGCCAATGGCGGTCGCACCGTGCCGCAAATCTTTGTGGGCGATGTCCATGTCGGCGGCTACGACGAGTTGAATGCGCTAGAGCGCGGCAAAAAGCTGGACGCGCTGCTGGCGGCATGAAGGCCGCGCTGATCCAACTGTGCAGCAGCGATGATCCTGCCGCCAACCTCGCTGTGACTGCACCGCTGGTGAATCGCGCCGCGGATGCCGGGGCACAGTTGATCCTGACGCCCGAGGTGACGAACTGCGTCTCGGCCAGCCGTGCGCGACAGCAAGAGGTTCTGACGCGCGAGGAGGATGACATCACCCTCGCCGCGCTGCGCGAGGTGGCTGCGGCGCGGGCCGTCTGGCTGCTGATCGGATCGCTTAGCATCAAAACTGGCGATGCGGATGGGCGCTTTGCCAACCGCTCGCTCTTGATCGGGCCGGACGGTGACACCAAGGCGCGCTATGACAAGATCCATATGTTCGACGTCACGATCAGCGACACCGAAAGCTATCGCGAATCGGCGGGTTATCGCCCCGGATTGCAGGCGGTTCTCGCCGATACATCTTGGGGCGGTATCGGCATGACGATTTGCTACGATATCCGCTTTCCGCATCTCTACCGCCATTTGGCACAGAACGGCGCGGGGATCCTCACCGTGCCGTCCGCGTTTTCGACCGTCACTGGTGCGGCGCACTGGCACACGTTGCTGCGCGCCCGCGCGATAGAGACGGGCGCATATGTGCTGGCACCCGCGCAGACCGGCGCGCACGCGGCGAGCGCAGGGAAGCCGCGCCAGACCTTCGGCCACAGCTTGGCCGTTTCACCGTGGGGCGAGGTGCTGGCCGATGGTGGCACCGAACCGGGGGTAATTTACGTTGATCTAGACATGAATGAGGTGGCACAAGCGCGACAGCGCATCCCTGCGCTGATGCATGATCCAAAGTTCGGCGGCCCCTGATGGAAGATACACCCACCAATGCCCTAGCCGTCGCGCTTTTCAGCGAGATACTGACGAACGATCAGCTGATCCGCAATCAACTGACGCGCGTTCTGCCCAAGGGGATGGAGGTGTCGCATTTCTCGGTGCTGAACCATCTGGCGCGCGCGGGCGTGGAGCGGAGCCCGGCAGAGCTGGCCAAAAGTTTTCATGTCACACGCGGTGCGATGACCAATACTCTGCACAAGCTGGAATGGGCCGGATACATCCATATCCGGCCCGATTGGGACGATGCCCGGCGCAAGCGCGTGTCGATCAGTCCGGCGGGCCGCACGGCGCGCGAGGCGGCGATATCGTCGATCACGCCGCTGATTTCCGAAGTCGTGGCCGAGCTGGGCGAGGGTAAGGTGCGCGCTGCCCTACCCGTACTGCGCAGCCTGCGCGCCCGGTTGGAGCCTGATGCCTAGCTGGATTCGCCCGGTTTGCGGCTAGCAGTGACGTAATTCACGCTTAGATCCCGGTCTGAGATCGACCATTTCCAGCTGACGGGATTAAAGACAAACCCCTTGCGATCCACTGGCTCCAGCCCTGCTTGTCTTAGCAGATCATACAACTCATCAGGCGTGATGAACTTAGACCAGTCATGCGTGCCTTTAGGCAGCCAGCGCATCACATGCTCGGCACCGATGATGGCCATAACGTAGCTTTTCGGATTGCGGTTAAGGGTGGAGCAGATTTGCAGCCCGCCGGGCTTGAGCAGCTCGCGGCAGGCGGTCAGATAGGCCAGCGGATCTGACACATGCTCGACCACCTCCATGTTTAGCACGGCGTCGAATTGCTCGCCCGCCTCTGCCAGCGCTTCGGCTGTCGTGTGGCGATAGTCGATTTTCAGGCCCGATTGCGCGGCGTGGACCTGTGCGACGGGGATGTTCCGCTCGGCCGCGTCTGCGCCGACCACATCCGCGCCCAGTCGCGCCATAGGCTCCGCCAACAGGCCGCCACCGCAGCCGATATCGAGGATACGCAGACCCTTGAAGGGCGCGTCAGTGCCGAGGTCACGTTCAAACTCTGCCGCGATCTGGCGGGTGATATAGTCCAGCCTGCACGGGTTCATCATGTGCAACGGCTTGAACTTGCCAGTGGGATCCCACCACTCCTCGGCCATGGCCTGAAACTTGGCGACTTCGCCCTCGTCTATCGTGGATGCTGCCCTTTGCATTCCGCCCTCCCGTATGTTCAATTATGTTGCGGCTTAACATAGGATGATCATGGATAAAATCGCGGGACCAAAAAGCGCAGTGCAGTATCTATATCCTCCGGTCGAGCCCTTTGACCGCCGGATGCTGGACGTTGGCGATGGCCACGAGGTCTATGTCGAGCAGTCGGGCAACCCGGACGGCGCGCCTGTTGTCGTGTTTCACGGCGGCCCCGGCGGCGGATGCAGTCCCACGATGCGCCGGTATTTCGACCCCGCTATCTACCGCGTCATCATGTTCGATCAGCGCGGGTGCGGGCGGTCCAAACCGCATGCCTCGGTCGAGGCGAACACAACATGGCATCTGGTCGATGACATTGAGTTGATCCGCACAACGCTAAACATCGAGCGGTGGATTGTTTTTGGTGGCAGCTGGGGCGCGACGCTGGCGCTGATCTACGGCATCACGCATCCCGAAAGGTGCGCACACTTGGTGCTGCGCGGCGTCTTTACCATGACCCAAGCTGAACTGGATTGGTTCTATGGCGGCGGCGCCGGGCGGTTCTGGCCAGAAACATGGGCGCGATTCGAGAGCCTCATTCCCGAGAACGAGCGCGGCGACATGATCGCGGCCTATCACAAGCGCTTGTTTTCGGGCGACCACCATACCGAGGTGCTGCATGCGCGCGCTTGGAGCGGTTGGGAAAATGCGCTCGCGACCGTGCGCTCCACCGGCATCGGCGGCGATAGCCCGGCTGAATACGCCCGCGCCTTTGCCCGGCTGGAGAATCACTATTTCACCAATGCCGGATTTTTGGCGCATGACGGCTGGATCATGGACAACATAGCACAGCTGGCGGGCACACCCGGCACCATCGTGCAGGGCCGCTATGATATGATCTGCCCGCCCGCCACGGCGTACAAGCTGTCAAACGCCTGGCCTGGCAGCCATCTGCACATGATCCCCGTCGCTGGCCACGCCCTGTCCGAGCCGGGCATCAGCGCGGAGTTGGTGAGCGTGATGGATGGGCTCAGTCGCGGCTAATCGCCGAGGCCAGCGGCAATCTGCTTGCATCCAGTCGCCCCCCTCGCTATATCCCTCATTAATAGCGGCGCGTTTCGGGTCCACACCAAAACGCACCACCGGATAATTCAACGGGCCGCGCGCCCGTTTTTTTGTGCTTGAGCGCCACCTCAGGCCACGACCCCAAGAGAGACTGACTAGATCGCATGACCAACGACCTTATTGCCAAAGCCGCCATCGACCGCCGCATGGCCGAGATCATCACGCCGGTGATCGAGGATATGGGATTCGATCTGGTGCGCGTGCGGCTGATGGGCGGCAAGTATCATACGCTGCAAATCATGGCCGAGCGGCCCGAGGGCGGTATTGAGGTAGACGATTGCGCCCGTATCAGCACCGCCGTCAGCGCCAGCCTCGACGTTGAGGACCCGCTGGCAGAGGCCTACACGTTGGAAGTCAGTAGCCCCGGCATCGACCGCCCCCTCACAATGCTCAAGCATTTCGCGGCATTTGAGGGCTATGAGGCCAAGATCGAGACGAACGATCTGATCGACGGCCGCAAGCGTTTTAAGGGGGTACTTGCCGGCGTCGAGGGCAACGAAGTGCTGATTAACGTCGAGGAAGGCACCATCGGCCTGCAATTTGATTGGCTCGCTGATGCCAAGCTGGTCCTGACCGACGAGCTGATTAAGGAAATGCTACGCCAGCGCAAGGCGGCGGGCGAAACTGACATTGATGAAACCGAGTTTGACGAAATCCAGACTGATACCGGTTCTGAGGAGGACTGAAATCCATGGCAATTACATCCGCAAACCAGCTTGAGCTGCTTCAAACAGCCGAGGCTGTGGCCCGCGAAAAAATGATCGACCCCGGTCTGGTGGTCGAGGCGATGGAAGAATCGCTCAGCCGCGCTGCCAAATCGCGCTATGGCGCTGAAATGGACATTCGCGTTTCGATCGACCGCAAAACGGGCCGCGCGACATTTACCCGCGTTCGCACCGTGGTCGCCGATGACGAGGTCGAGAATTATCAGGCCGAGTTCACTGTCCAGCAGGCCAAGGAATACATGGCCGATCCCGAGATCGGACAAGAGTTTATCGAGGAAGTGCCTCCGGTCGAGATGGGCCGTATCGCGGCGCAATCGGCCAAGCAGGTGATCCTTCAAAAAGTTCGCGAAGCCGAGCGTGACCGCCAGTTTGAGGAATTCAAAGACCGCGTCGGCACCATCATCAACGGTCTGGTCAAGCGCGAAGAGTATGGCAACGTCATCGTTGACGTGGGCCGCGGCGAGGCAATCCTTCGCCGGAATGAGAAAATTGGTCGCGAGGCGTACCGCCCGAATGATCGCATTCGCTGCTATATCAAGGACGTGCGCCGCGAGCAGCGCGGGCCGCAGATCTTCTTGTCGCGCACCGCGCCTGAATTCATGGCTGAGCTGTTCAAGATGGAGGTGCCCGAAATCTATGACGGCATCATCGAGATCAAGGCCGTTGCACGTGATCCGGGCAGCCGCGCCAAGATCGCCGTCATCAGCTACGATAGCAGCATCGACCCGGTCGGCGCCTGCGTTGGTATGCGCGGCAGCCGTGTTCAGGCCGTGGTAAACGAGCTTCAGGGCGAAAAGATCGACATCATTCCATGGAACGACGATCAGCCGACATTCCTCGTCAACGCGCTTCAGCCTGCTGAGGTGACCAAGGTGGTTCTCGATGAGGAAGCCGGCAAGATCGACGTCGTCGTACCCGAAGAGCAACTGAGCCTCGCCATTGGCCGCCGCGGTCAGAACGTGCGTCTGGCCAGCCAGCTGACCGGTCTGGACATCGACATCATGACCGAAGCCGAGGATAGCGAGCGCCGCCAGAAGGAATTCGAAGAGCGCACTGGCCTCTTTATGGAAAATCTGGATCTGGACGAATTTTTTGCCCAGCTGCTGGTGTCCGAAGGTTTCACCAACCTCGAAGAGGTCGCCTATGTCGATCTGGAAGAGCTGATGGTCATCGACGGCATCGACGACGACACGGCCAAAGAATTGCAGGCCCGCGCCCGCGACATTCTGGAGGCCAAGGCCAAGGCCTCGCTGGATAAGGCGCGCGAGTTGGGTGTCGAGGACAGCCTGGTTGAATTCGAGGGGCTGACACCCCAGATGGTATTGGCACTGGCCGAAGACGGCGTGAAGACGCTGGAAGACTTCGCAACCTGTGCCGATTGGGAGCTTGCCGGCGGCTGGACCGTTCAGGACGGCGAACGTATTAAGGATGATGGCCTGCTGGAGCCCTTCGACGTCTCACTGGAAGAAGCGCAGAACATGGTCATGACTGCGCGTGTCATGCTGGGATGGGTCGATCCGACCGAACTGGCAGGCAATACCGACGACGGCGAAGCAGAAGAGGAAGCCGAGGCCTGATCGCAGGCCTCGGAAAGAACCTGATGGGACGCGGTGGGCATTCCAAAGACCAAAGTGATGGTCCAGAGCGTAAATGCATCGCCACGGGCGAAGTGCAGCCGAAGTATGGCTTGATTCGATTCGTGATTGGGCCAGATGGTCAGGTCGCACCCGACCTGATGGAGAAACTGCCGGGCCGCGGCATTTGGGTGTCCGCGGACCGCGCAGCACTGGACAAGGCCGCGACAAAGGGCCTCTTTGCTCGTGCTGCGAAACAGCCGGTTCAGGTACCTGACGGACTGACCGACTGGGTCGAAAAGCTGTTGGCGCAGCGGGTGATTAATCTGATCAGCCTAGCGCGCAAAGGCGGGCGTGCCGTGTCGGGCTATGAGAAGGTTAAAAGTAGCCTCGACAAAGAAGAGGCCGAAGTACTTATACAGGCCAGCGACGGGTCCGAGCGTGGAAAGTCCAAGCTTAGT
>JAGXGX010000071.1 GCA_024636515.1 Roseovarius sp. | reverse complement strand
ATGTGGACCGCCCCAACGCAGGCGTTTTCGCATGGCAAGAGGATGGCGAGGGCGAGAAGCCCGGCGACTGGCTGGCGCTGCGCTATGACATGACGGCGCCCCTGGCGCGGGTCTACGCCGAGCACCGCAATGATCTGCCCAATCCTTATCGCCGCTATGCAATGGGTCCGGTCTGGCGCAATGAAAAGCCGGGGCCGGGACGGTTTCGCCAGTTTTATCAATGCGATGCCGACACTGTTGGCAGCGCCAGCATGGGGGCCGATGCCGAGATCTGCGCGATGCTGGCCGACACGCTGGAAGAGGTGGGCATTCCACGCGGCGATTACATCATTCGCGTCAACAACCGCAAGGTGCTGAACGGGGTTATGGAGGTGGCCGGTGTGCTGGACCCCGCCAACCCCGACGCAATGGAATCCGAGCGTGGCATCGTTCTGCGCGCCATCGACAAGCTGGACCGATTGGGCGTTGGCGGCGTGCGTGCGCTGCTTGGGGCAGGGCGCAAGGACGACAGCGGTGATTTCACCGATGGCGCAGGGCTGAGCGATGCGCAGGCCAATGTTGTCATGGGTTTTATGCAGGCCAAGCGCGACAGCGGAGCCGCCACCGTGGCCCGTCTGCGCGAACTGGTTGCCGGATCGCAAATGGGCGAGACCGGCGTGGACGAATTGGAACAGATCGCTGAACTGTTGGCGGCGGGCGGCTATGGCACTGACCGGATCGAGATCGATCCTTCGATCGTGCGTGGCCTTGGCTATTACACCGGCCCCGTCTACGAGGCCGAGCTGACCTTCGAGATTTTCGATGAGAAGGGCCGTAAGCGGCAGTTCGGGTCGGTTGCGGGCGGCGGGCGGTATGACGATCTGGTCAAGCGGTTCACCGGACAGGAAGTGCCCGCGACGGGTGTGTCGATTGGCGTTGACCGTTTGCTGGCAGCACTGACCGCCAAGGGGCGGATGCAGCGCGACGTGCAAGGCCCCGTGGTGGTCACCGTGATGGACCGCGACCGGATGGCCGGTTATCAGGCTATGGTGGCCGAGCTGCGGCAGGCTGGCATCCGCGCCGAGGTTTATCTGGGCAATCCCAAGAATTTCGGCAACCAGTTGAAATACGCCGACAAACGGGGAAGCCCTATCGCCATCATCGAAGGGGGCGACGAGAAAGATCGCGGCGTCGTGCAGATCAAGGATTTGATCCTCGGGGCCAAGATCGCCGAAACCGCCACCCACGAAGAGTGGAAGGACCGGCCCAGCCAGTTCGAAGTGCCCCGCGACCAGATGCTGGCCAAGGTGCGTGAGATACTTGAAGGGCAAGGCAAATGATCACCCGCGAAGGCCGCGCCAAGGCGGCGAAGCTGCGTGACCGGTTTGAGGCGGCAGGCGCTCAGGTGGTCGAGCCGCCGATGCTGCAAAGCGCTGAGTTGCTGCTGGACCTCTACGGCGAAGACATCCGTGCGCGCGCCTATGTGACCAGCGACGCGCTGCGCGGCGAACAGATGCTGCGCCCCGATTTCACAGTGCCCGTGGTGCAGATGCACATGGCGCATGGCGCGGATCCCGCACGCTATACCTATGCAGGCGAGGTGTTTCGCAGGCAGGAGGACGATCCCGACCGCGCCAATGAATTCCTGCAAGTGGGTTTCGAGGTGTTTGACCGGACCGATCCGGCGGCGGCGGATGCCGAGGTCTTTGCATTGATGGCCGAGGCCGTTGCTGGCTTGGATCTGCGCGCGGCCACCGGTGATATCGGGATTTTGACCGCAGCGGTGAACGGGCTGCGCACCACCGAGGCACGGCGCGCGGCGCTGTTGCGCCACATCTGGCGCCCGCGCCGGTTTCGCGCGCTGCTGGACCGGTTTGCGGGCCGCACGCCGGTACCCGAGACCCGCAAGGCGCTGCTGGCCAATGCCCAGCCCCGACTGGGATCTGGGCCGCTGATCGGTATGCGCACCGAGGCGGAAATCGAGGCGCGCATCAGTGCGCTGCATGCAGATTCCGCCGCCAAACCGATCAGCGCGGGCGAAATGGACCTGCTGGATGCGCTGCTGAACGTGCGCGAAACGGTGCCTTTTGCCTTGTCGCAACTGCGCGATCTGGCGGTCGATATGCCGTCGATCTCGGGCGCGGTCGAAGGGCTGGCCGCGCGTTCGGACGCGATGGTGGCGAGGGGCGTGGACGTGGACAGCCTGGATTTCGAGGCCAGCTATGGCCGCACGTCGATGGAATATTACGACGGTTTCGTCTTTGGGTTCTACGCCGCAGGGCGCGCCGATTTGCCGGCGGTGGTCAGTGGCGGACGCTACGATGCGCTGACCCGCATGCTGGGCAAGGGGGCTGCAATTCCTGCCGTAGGGGCCGTCTTGCGCCCCGGACTGATGGCTGAACTGGAGGCAGGCGCATGATCAAGTTGGGTGTGCCGTCCAAGGGGCGGCTGATGGAAAAGACATTCGACTGGTTCGCCGCGCGCGACATCCGGCTGAGCCGCTCCGGGTCGGACCGCGAATACGCGGGTGCCGTCACCGGGATCGACGGCGTGTCGCTGGTGCTGCTGAGTGCCGGTGAAATCCCGCGCGAACTGGCGGCCGGGCGCATTCATCTGGGCGTGACCGGCACCGATCTGGTGCAGGACAAGCTGCCGCTTTGGGAACAGCAGGTCGAGCCGCTGGAAGAGATGGGCTTTGGCGAGGCGGATCTGATCGTGGCGGTGCCGCAGGCCTGGGTCGATGTGGACACGCTGGACGATCTGGACGCGGCGGCGGCTGCCTTTCGCGCAACCCACGGGTTCCGGCTGCGGATTGCGACGAAATATCACCGGCTGGTGCGCGAATTCCTGCGAGATGCCGGCGTTGCCGATTACGCGATCGTCGACAGTCAGGGCGCGACCGAAGGCACCGTCGCCAACGAGACCGCCGAGGCGATTGCCGACATCACATCCAGCGGAGAGACGCTGCGTGCGAACCATCTGAAAATCCTGTCCGACGGGCTGATCTTGCGGTCGCAGGCGACGCTGTGGCGGTCGCGGGTGGCGGATGTGGCGGACGCGGATCGTAAGGCGATGGCCGAAGTGATGGCGCGTCTGGGCTGAGGACCGGGGTTGCGGCGGGGGCGGGAGCCCCCGGCGGGGATATTGCAAAGTCTAATATAATGTTTATTATTAAAGGGTTGCATATTTCACGCACTGTCGAATCCACATTACAATCCATCAAGTGGATTTTGAGCGTGTCTTGAATCGTTCTCTTCTTAGCGATTAGAGGTCAAGCACCAACTATCAGGCTCATAACCTGAAGGTCGTAGGTTCAAATCCTACTCCCGCAACCACCGATCCTTGCGATAGCAAGTTGTCTAGCGCCTCGGCCTCCGAAAGGAAGTCGGGGTTTTTCTTTCCTGCCGCAAACCGCAGGATTGCGCCTAGATCGCCGCGCAAGATGATCGCCAATTCTCCGTTGTCAGGCATGAGCGTTACTTGCTCGATCAGCGACCGCAGAACCTCGACCGCTGGTGCGCGGTCCTGCTCGCGGTTTAGGTTCTCGCACAGCTTGCTGACCCGATCCTGATAGACATGCGCCATGTTTGGGTGCAGCAGGGGCGGTGGTTCATCGGCATTTGCCAGCAGCTCAGCCAGTTCGGCTTTGCGCGCTTCCAGCTTCTCGGCCTTGTCCTTCAGCTTGAGTGGCGGGTAGCCCTGTAGAATGGCGTCGACCATCTTATCCAACTCACGATCAGCCCGTTCGAACTCTTTCTGCCATCCAACTAAATCCGCGCCGCGCTCAATCCGCAGGCGGTTCACCTCGCGCGTGAATTCCGCGCAGAACTCCTTGAAGAGCTCCGGCTCCATCAAATGCTTGCGCAAACCGTTCAGGATCGAGGCTTCCAGAGCATCGCGCCGGATATTCATCCGATTGCTGCATGTCCCTTTGTTCCGGGCCGTCGAACAGCCCAACAGGTGCTTGGGCCGCCTGCGATCATTCATTGGATTGCCGCTGTCCCCGGTTGTATCGAACGCCAGGCTGGCTTGTCGCGCCTTGACCTCGTCCCATATCGACTGATCGACAATCCGCAGGTCAGGCACTTCGTGCACAACCCATTCACTTTCCGGGTTCGGGCGGGACACTCGCCTGCCGGTGTCGGGATCCTTCATGTAGCGCAGCCGGTTCCAGACCAGTCGCCCGATGTAGAGTTCGTTGTTGAGAATACCTGTGCCGCGCTTGGGGTTGCCGTGGATCGTCGAAGGCCCCCATTCCTTGCCCTGCGGGCCTGCAATGCCTTCCTCGTTCAGGGTCATTGCAATGGTACGCGAGGATTGCCCGGCGAGGTAATCGCGGGAAATCCGCCGCACCACAATCGCCTCGGTCGGATTGATCTCGCGTTCCCCTCGGTCATCCGGGTCTGCGGTCCGAACCACGTTATAGCCAAAGCAGAGCCCGCCGCCGGAGCGCCCCATTTCGACCCGGCCGCGCAGACCGCGTCGGGTTTTGTCGGCGAGGTCCTTCAGAAAGAGCGCACCCATAGTCCCTTTCAGGCCGATATGAAGTTCGCTGACCTCGCCTTCGGACAGTGTCACGATGCTTACATCCGCGAAGCGCATCCGCTTGTAGAGCCCGGCGATATCTTCTTGGTCACGCGACAGCCGATCCAGCGATTCCGTGAGGATTACGTCGAAACGTCGCTTGAGCCCGTCGGCGATCAGTTCCTGAACGCCTGGACGGAGGAGCGAGGCCCCGGAGATCGAGCGATCCGTATAGCTGTCGATAATCGTCCAGCCTTCGCGTTCCGCACGCGCACGACAGATGCGCAGCTGATCCTCAATGGACGCATCGCGTTGATTGTCCGATGAATACCGTGCGTAAAGTGCTGCTTTCATATGCTCACCTCCCTAATCGCGGGGGCGAGTCTGTCCATGACGCGCGGTTTCCGCTTCGACAAAATCTCTTGCAGCTTGCCGTGCCAGCAGGCGAACCAAGTTGACCAGACGCGGGTCATCGCTTGCACGTCCCACGAGCCCGACATTACGATCTGCGTTCTCGGCCCCAATTGAGCGACGCCGCGTCGAGGTATCGCGTGCCGTCTGACCGCCGTGTTTTCTTTGATCGGTGGGTTCCATAAAGCCCAGCATGACAGACGACAGCTGTCCCTCAAGAAAAAACCATAGGGGAAAACAGCGCGTTGTGGCCTGCGCTGGCGTAGGCTGTCGCGGTATAGGAAAGCCTGGCGTCGCACATATAGGCACCGTAAATGCCGGTGTTCAGATGTGTGTCGGTCTGAATTCTGTCCATGGCGAGGTCCTCGGCAGACGAATTGCCAGCGCAATCGACCGCTCCCGCGAGAATGCCACAACCTGTCCGAATCGCAAAACAGCATTGAATTGGGGT
>JAGXGX010000070.1 GCA_024636515.1 Roseovarius sp. | reverse complement strand
TTTCGTGACGATCCACTCCTATACGCCGGTCTTTGCAGGGCAGGTGCGTCCCATGGCGGTCGGGCTCTTGTTCAACCGCGATGCGCGGCTGGCAGAGGCGCTGAAGGCGGCGCTGGCGCAGATCGCACCGAGTGAGTTTATCGCGATGAACGCGCCCTATGCGGTGGACGACGCCAGTGATTATGCGATCCCCGTCCATGGCGAACAGCGGGGCATCCCGCATGTCCTTGTCGAGCTGCGCAACGATCTGGTCGCCGACGTGGCAGGACAGCAGCTATGGGCAGGCCGTCTGGCAGACGCGCTGACCACCGCCCTGAAAACCTTGGAGACTTCCCAATGACCCACCCGCAAACCCGCGACATCGCACTTGATCCGGCCCGCTCTGGGCTGCTGTTCATCGACGTTCAGAACTTCTCGGTCAGCCGTGAGGGCGGTGAGTTCGGCGAAGTATCTGATGCCGATATCGCTGGCAAATACGGCTACTATTTCGACCAAATCAAAACCACCGCGCTGCCCAATATGCAAAAGTTGCAAACAGGTTTCCGCGCGGCAGGTATCGAAGTGATGTATACCACCATTGAGTCGCTGACGCTGGACGGACGCGACCGCAGCCTTGACTACAAGATCACCGGGTTCAACGTGCCCAAGGGGTCGCGTGACGGTAAGGTCGTGGAGGAAATCTCGCCTGAGGGCGACGAGATCGTGTTTCCCAAATCATCCTCGTCGGTCTTCGTGTCGACCCATATCGACTATGTGCTGCGCAATCTGGGCATCACGCAGATCGTGCTGTGCGGCCTTTTGACCGACCAATGCGTCGAGTCGGCGGTGCGCGATGCGTGCGATTTGAATTACCTCGTCACGCTCGTCCCCGACGCCTGCGCGACCTACACTCAGGAGCGGCACGACCATTCGTTGAAAACCATCGCAGGCTATTGCAGGCAACTGAACACAGACGACCTTCTGGCCGAAATCGCCCGGAGCTGACGATTACAAAGCGCCGAAAAAGGCGCGCAACCAACTGGAGGAGGACTAAATCATGAATATCAAGAAAACCGCCGTCCTGTTCGCGTCCGGCGCGATGATGACGGCAGGCGCCGCATCCGCGCAGGATGGCGAGCTATTGATCGGCGGCGCGCTGTCGTTGACCGGCATTCAGGCCCCGCTGGACACGCCCGGATTTTTGGGCGCCGAAGTGGCGGTGGATTACCTGAACGCCAATGGCGGTATTCTGGGCCGGCAGGTCAAGTTCGTGAATATCGACGGCAAATCCGACCCTGTCACCGTCGGCAACGTCGCGGTCGAACTGATCGACCGGGGCGCCGAGTTGATGGTCGCGCCCTGCGATTTCGACTTTGGCGGTCCGGCCGGCCGGGAGGCGCAGGAGGCGGGTATCGTCGGCATATCGACCTGCGCGTCCGATCCGCTTTATTCGTCGTGGTCGCTGGGGGACAAGCAGTTCACCCTTTCGATGTGGAACACCACGATGGGCGCCGTCGCAGCAGACTTTGCCTGCGAGGAAAAGGGCTGGAAGAACGCGTATGTCGTCACCGATCAATTCATCGCCTACACCAAGTCGCTGTCGAAGTATTTCGTTGAGCATTACAAGGACATCGGCTGCAACGTGATCCTTGAGGATACTTATACCAACGGCGACAATGATTTCTCGGCGCAACTGTCGCGCCTGCAAGCGCTGGACCAGAAGCCCGACGTGATCTTCTTGTCGTCATACGGGCAGGATATAGGCGTTATCATCCGCGCGCTGCGCGAGGCGGGGATAGACGCGCCGGTCCTCGGCGGCGACGCCTACGATGATCCGGCGATGCACGAAGGTCTGGGCGAAAAGCTGGGCAATGACGTCTATTTCGTGACCCATGCGTGGATGGGGCCTGAATCGCATCCCGAGATGCCGAAGTTCATCGAGCTTTATGAGGCAAAGTACGGCGAGGCGCCTGAATCGTCGTTCGTTGCGACAGGTTGGGACACCATCATGTTGATGGCCGCCGCGGTCGAGGCGGCAGGCACGACCGAAGGCGCTGCCGTCGCCAAGGCCCTGGAGGAAGGCGAGTTCGATCTGCTGACCGGTAAGCTGTCCTATTCGTCCGCCGAGGAAGGCCACGAGCCGGACAAGGCCGCCGTCCTGACCGAGCTGAAGGGCGGCAAGCCCAGCTTCATGGGATGGCGCCGCCCCGAGACGCTGCCCAAGCCCTGATGCGTGATTGCGGGCGGCGGAATGCTGTCGCCCGCTCTCTACCTTATCGAGGAATCGAATTGCGATGCTGGATGATGCAAAGGTTCGCGGCGCGCTGATGGTGCGCGACGCCTCGGTCGAATTTGCCGGGCTCAAGGCGCTGGATGGGGTGTCGCTGCGGCTGGAGCCGGGCGAGATTCTGGGCCTGATCGGCCCCAACGGGTCGGGCAAGACGACGACGATCAACGCGATCACCGGGCAGGTGCCGCTGGCGGGCGGCACCGTGCGCATTGGCGAGCGCATCATCTCGGGACTGAGCCCGCGCAAGATTGCCCTGCTGGGCGTGGCGCGGTCGTTCCAGATCGTGCGCCTGTTCAATAACATGACCACGCTGGAGAATGTCGAGACGGCGGCACTGGCGCGCGGCGACAGCCGCCGCATCGCACGCGCCAAGGCAGAGGCGCTGCTGCACGATTTCTCGCTGGAGCGGCATCGCGACGACCTATGTGGCACGCTCAGCTATGGTGACAAACGCCGGGTGGAGATTGCCCGCGCGCTGGCCGCCGAGCCGTCATTCCTGTTCCTGGATGAGCCTGCGGCAGGCATGAACGTGGCCGAAACCGATGCACTTCTGGACATACTCCGCGCGCTTCCGGCCGAGCGGGGCCTTGGCCTGCTGATTATCGACCATGACATGAGCCTGATCATGCGCCTCTGCGACCGGCTGCAGGTTCTGTCGTCCGGCCGCACCATCGCCGAAGGTTCCGCCGACGAGGTGCGCACCAACCGCGACGTGATCGAGGCATATTTGGGAAGCGGCGCAGATGATTGAAGTCAAGGATCTCCATGTCCGATACGGCGCCGTCCACGCGGTGCGCGGCGTGTCGTTCACCGTTGCCGATGGCGAATTGGTGACGCTGCTGGGCGCAAATGGTGCTGGCAAATCATCGTCCATCCTGTGCGTTGCCGGCGCGATAAAGGCGTCGGGCGGGCAGATACTTCTGGACGGGCAGGACGTAACCTCGGCCAACCCCGAGGCGATGTGCCGCGCGGGCATGGCGACCGTGCCGGAGACGCGCGACGTCTTTCCCGACTTGACCGTGGATCAGAACCTGACGCTGGGCGCCTATGTACGCCGCCGTGATCGTAAAGCCGTGGCCGACGACCGGACGCGCATGTTCGAGATGTTCCCGCGCCTGGCCGAGCGGCGCGAGCAGGCCGCCGGCACGCTGTCGGGCGGCGAGCAGCAGATGCTGGTGATCGCCCGCGCGCTGATGTCGCGCCCCCGCATTCTGCTGCTGGACGAGCCGTCGCTGGGCCTTGCCCCCGCCATTGTCGACCAGATCTTCGGGATGATCGCCGAGCTGAAGGCGCAAAAGCTGACCATCCTTCTGGTCGAGCAGAACGCACGCAAGGCGCTACAGGTCGCCGACCGTGCCTATGTGCTGCGCTTGGGCGAGATTGCCGGCAGCGGCACCGCGCAGGAGATCGCGTCGTCGACCGATCTCGATGCGCTGTATTTGGGGGGCTGAGGCATGGATTTTGCGATACAATTCATCATCAACGTGCTCAGCCTTGGCGGCGCTTATGCGCTGATGGCGCTGGGGCTGGTGCTGGTCTACGGCATCCTGAAACTGGTCAATTTCGCCTATGGCGAGCTGATCATGGTGGCGGGTTATACGCTGCATCTGGTCGGCGGATCGCCCCTGCCGTGGCTGGTGATGGCGGCGGTCGCCGTCGTCATGGCGATGGTCGCGGGGCTGGCGACCGACTATGTCGCGTTCCGCCCCGTGCGCGCCAAATCGGTGACGGCGGTTTTGATCACCTCCTTTGCCTTCTCGACCCTGCTCCAGAACGCGGCGCTGCTGTTCATCTCGCCCCGCCCGCGCAGCGTGCCGCTGCCCGAGATTTTCTCGCAAAGCGTGATGATCGGCGGGATGCCGACGCCGATGCGCGACATCATCACCATCGTCGCGGCGGTGGTGCTGCTGGGTCTGTTCGCGTTTCTCATGCAAAAGACCGTCCTTGGCATCGCGATGCGCGCGGCGGCGACGAATTTCACCATGGCGCGGATGCTCGGCGTGCCCGCAAACCTGATAATTTCCTCCGCCTTCGCAATCAGCGGGCTTTTGGCGGGCGTGGTCGGTATCCTGTGGATCGGCCGCATCGGCACCGTCGCGCCGGCCATCGGACTGGAGCCGCTGCTGATCGCCTTCATCGCCTGCGTGATCGGCGGAATGCGTTCTTTGCAGGGTGCAGTGCTTGGCGGTTTCATCCTCGCCTTTATCGACACGACGCTGAACTACACGCTGTCGCAGGATCTGCTGAAATTCCGCGACGCTTTCACCTTTAGTCTCGTTATTCTGATCCTTCTTTGGCGCCCTGAGGGCCTGATGAAGGGTCCGGCCAGCGGACAGCGGACCTGAATCATGCATCGAAACATCCTGACGCTTCTCATCCTTGGCACGTTGATCGTGGCGGCGGCGCTGCTGGCGCAATTCATGGGCATCCGTCTCTACGAGCGGATCGCAACGACCATGTTCGTGTCGATGATCCTTGTGCTGGGTCTTCAGGTCTTCATGGGAAATTCGGGCATCCTGTCCTTTGCGCATATTGGGTTCATGGGGGTGGGCGCCTATACTTCGGCGGTTCTATCAATCCCCGACCGGATGAAGGGAATGGCGCTGCCCGATCTTTATCCGATCTTGGCGAATGTGCAGCTAAGCCCTTATCTGACTATCCTCATCGGCGGTCTGGTGGCGGCGCTGGTCGCGGCGGCGCTGTCCTATCCACTGATGCGGCTTTCCGATGCGGCGGCGGTTATCACATCCTTCGCACTTTTGGTCGTGCTACACACGGTCCTCACGCATTGGAGCGCCGTCACCAATGGGCCGCGTACCCTCTTTGGCATCCCCGAGACGACCAGCCTGTGGCTCGCCTGTGGCGTGGCACTCGCCGCTTTGATCGGGGCGATGGCGTTCAAGGAATCGCGCGCGGGGCAGCTACTGCGCGCCAGTCGCGATGACGAGGTTGCTGCCGCCGCCATCGGCGTGAACATCGTCAAACTGCGCTGGATCGGCTTCATCCTCGCCGCGCTCTTTGCCGGGATCGGCGGGGCGCTTTGGGGGCATTTTGTAACGTCATTCTCGCCGCGCGCGTTTTATCTGAAAGAGACCTTCCTGATCCTGTCCATGCTGGTGATCGGCGGCGCCAACACGGTGACCGGCGCAGTGATCGGCACGCTAATCGTGACCTTCGCCTATGAGGCGCTGCGCACCATCGAGGCGGGTATCAACGAGGCTGGGTTCATGTCGCAGCAGGTGATTGGCCTGACCGAAATCGTGCTGGCCCTCGCCATGATCGCGGTGCTGATCCTGCGGCCCGGCGGGCTGTTTCCGGTGCGTGAGATCGGCACGTTGTTAACCCTGAAACGCAAAGTAGGAGAGAAATCCCCATGAGCTGGAAAACCGCATACCGTTCATTCTATTACGAGTCCGCCGAGGCGCCAGAGGATATCGTGCTGGCCCCCAAGCGCACTGCACTCTTGATGATCGACGTGCAGAAAACCTATCTGGAAGACAAGGATACGCCCGAAGAAACCGCCCGCTGGCAGCCGTTCTACAGCCGCATGAATGACACCGTGATACCGAACTGCGCCAAGCTGATAGAAACCTGCCGCGCAAAGGAAATCGAGGTGATCCACGCTCGCATCGCCTGTCACAAAGAGGACGGGCGTGACCGCTCGCTCAGCCAGAAAAAGCCGGGCTTCAACTATCTCCTGCTACCCAAGAACCGCCAGGACGCGCAGATCGTCGATGCGTTGGCGCCCGAGGGGGATGAGATCACCATTGAGAAAACCACCGACAGCGCGCTGACGGGCACCAACCTGCGGCTTATTCTGCGTAATATGGACATCACTGACGTGATCGTCGCAGGCATCTTTACCGATCAATGCGTATCTTCGACCGTTCGCAGCCTTGCGGACGAAAGCTTTGGCGTCGTCGTCGTGGATGATTGCTGCGCCGCAGCGACGATGGAGTTGCACGAGGCCGAGCTTCGAATCATCAACATGATATATTGCCACGTCGCAAAACGGGACGAGGTTGAGGGCTTTATCCAAGGGCCTGCATGATGCCTAGTCTCTACGCACGCGACGCAGCGGCGCTGTCGTCAATGTCCCACCTGCGGTTCTTTCCGCAGGCGGTAACGGGCGGGCAGGGGTGCTGGCTGAGATCCGATGATGGCCGCGATCTGCTGGATTTCTCTGGCTCGTGGGGTGCGGCTGGGCTGGGCCATGCGCACCCAGCGATCCGCGAGGCGGTAACTGCCGCGCTAACCTCGCAGGCCGGGGCGAGCCTTTTGTCCACGGCGACCGAACCGGCGACGCGGTTGGCCGAACGCCTGCTGACACTGGTCCCTGAACGCGCGCGGGGACGCGTCTGGCTGGGCCATTCCGGCTCGGACGCGAACGAGACTGTCGCGCGCGCTGTGCTGGCCGCAACGGGCCGCTCGCGCATCATCGCGTTCGAGGGTGGCTATCACGGCGGCACCATCGGGTCGGTCGCCGTGTCGGGGCATCCGGTGCAGGACGCCGCTGCGCGCCTGCCGGGCCTGTCGCTGATCCCGTTCCCAAACGCGCTGCGCGATGGCGGGCCGCAGGCCGCTGCCGAGCGCAGCCTTGGCCGCCTGCGCACATTGCTGAGGGGCGAGATTCCGGCCAGCGATGTCGCCGCCATGTTCATCGAGCCGATCCAGTCCGATGGCGGCATGCTGGTCGCGCCCGACGGATATTTCCGCGAGGTCGAAACGATCTGTCGCAAACACGGCATCCTTTTGGTCTGCGACGAGGTCAAGGTGGGGCTGGGCCGAACCGGGCGGCTGCACTGCTTCGAGCATCTGGGCATCACGCCTGACATCATTGTGTTTGGCAAGGCGTTGGGCGGGGGGCTGCCCATCTCTGCCGCTGTCGGACCCGAGCCGGTGATGAACCACGCCTCTGCCTTCTCGTTCCAAACGCTGCACGGCAACCCGGTCTGCGCCTCCGCCGCGTTGGCCGTTCTGGACACGATCCAGCGTGAGGGGCTGGTGGAGAATGCAGCTGAAGTTGGCGCGCATCTGGAGCGCGGCTTGCGGGATCTTGCTCAGCATCACAAGCAAATCGGGGAGGTGCGCGGCAAGGGGCTGGCGCTAGGCGCCGAGCTGGTTACGGGCGGCGATCTGGCCCCCGCACCCTTGGAGACGGCACTAACGGTATTTCGCGCGCATCAATTGGGGCTGGTTCTCTACTATGTCGGCGTGTCATCCAACGTGCTGGAATTCACGCCGCCTCTTACACTGACCAAGCCAGAGGCAGAGCGAGGGCTGTCAATTCTGGATCAGGCGATGACGGACGTCGCGCAGGGCAAGATCGGCAAAAGCGACATAGTCGGTTTGAAGGATGGTAGGCGCGCCCTGCTCCCCTTAAACGTTCGCGATTTGGGGTTAGTCTGTTCCTATCAAAGGAGACAGACGATGAAGCGACCAAGGTTCACGGAAGAACAGATCATCGGGATATTGAAAGAGCATCAAGCTGGGCTTGGCGCGAAAGAATTATGCCGCAAGCATGGCGTCAGCGATGCGACCTTCTACAAATGGCGGTCCAAATTCGGCGGCATGCACTGCACGGCAGGGTATCGCGCAGCGATGTCCCGAGGTTGGAAGAAACTGTATCGCATCTACAAAGAGGAGGGGCTGACTATGCGCAAGCGTGGCGGCAGAAAGCGTGAAACCCGAAGCACGCTACATTGTCTTTCAGTGCGCCGATAGCTTCGGTCGGATGTCGCCCACGCCCTATTATGAGAGTATCGATCTTGTCGACGCGTTCCACCCTCAGACGATTCTGGCCTATGGAATGAACGGCAGTGACCTGCCGGTCGGGCACGGCGCACCGATCGGGCTGAGGGTCGAGCGGCAGCTTGGCTATAAACATGCCAAGTTCATCATGCGCATTGACGCGGTGGCCAACCTTGCCAACATTGGCCGCGGAAAGGGAGGCTACTGGGAAGATGTCGGCCTCTATGATTGGTATGCAGGGATTTAAAGGAACGCCAAAGCGCTTTTTTAGAAGAAAACCTGACACAACTTTTTGCGATATCACGTTCCACCTTCTTCTCCACTCATCTCGGTCGCACGCGCTAGTGCGCGCCTATTGCGTTTGCGCTTGTTCCAACAACCTGCTCATATCCTTCGGCGTCTCAGACGCGGCGCGTTCTTAAGCTCAGGAGTAAAAGTGTGGCGGGGCTAGGTTGATCCTCAATCGCTCGGCTACTGTTACTGACAGCATGGGATCAACCGCACTTAATGCCCCCGCTTTTCAAACTTTCGCCCCGAGGCCTGTGCCGTCGCACAATCCTCGATGGCAATCATGTATTTGCGCTGCTGTGCCACAAACGCGAGGAACTGACCCCGTCAAAGTTTCTTACGAAACGCAACCGACCCGTCATTGCGCGCACCGCGCACCTGGAAAACGCGCTTTGCCAACCTACACCGATAATTGTAATTTTGGACATGGATGCTCCTTCTTTCTGTGAGTGTTTAAACACTCATCATAGCGGCACATTGCGATGCCGACGGGAGGGGCATCCACGCCATCAACAGAATTGCTGTGATGCCGTAATTGTACCTCGACGGCATCAATGTGCCAAAGTGGATCTGTGACGATTCACAAAGGAGTGCGGTCATGTCCGATATTATCATGGCAATTGGCGCAAAGGGAGCGGAGGGGTTGTCGCATGACGCCTCGACCAATGGGTTGATCCGGCACTATCGCGCATGGTTAAGTGCGAGCACATGACCCAGAAAACCAGCCCGCTTGCAGGTAAGCCCGCGCCCGCCTCGGTCCTGATCGATATTCCGAAACTGCTCGCGTCCTATCATGATCGCCAACCTGACCCTTCGGTGCTGGGCGAGCGGGTGACATTTGGCACGTCGGGCCACCGCGGCACGTCGACATCAGGCAGCTTCAACGAGAATCATGTGTTGGCGATCACGCAGGCGATTTGCGATTATCGTCGGGCGCAGGGCGTCAATGGGCCGCTTTTTCTAGGCATCGACACCCACGCGCTGTCAAAGCCCGCAGCTGAAACCGCGTTGCAGGTGCTAGCAGCCAATGGCGTTACCGTAATGATCGCCAGGGGGGAAGAATTCACGCCCACCCCCGCCATATCGCACGCCATCCTCGGCCATAACCGGGATCGGGGCAATAATCGGCGCAGGGACGGACTGGCGGATGGGATCGTGATGACGCCCTCGCATAACCCTCCGGGCGATGGAGGCTATAAATACAACCCCCCGCATGGTGGCCCGGCCGAGGCATCGGTGACCGCCTGGATCGGCAAGCGCGCCAATGACCTTCTGGAAGCCCGGCTTGATGGGGTGCGCCGCCTTACCCCAAATGCCGCGCGGCAGGCCGGAACAACGCGCGAACATGACTATCTTAGCGCCTATGTTGCCGATCTGGGCGATGTGGTCGATTTCGATGTTATCCGCGCGACTGGCATCCGAATGGGAGTTGATCCGTTGGGCGGTGCCGGTGTGAACTACTGGGCCGCAATCGCGTATCGCTTCGATCTCGACCTTACCGTTATCAGCGAGGCGGTCGATCCGCAATTCGCCTTCATGCCGCTGGACTGGGACGGACAGATTCGCATGGATCCTTCCTCGGCTTATGCGATGCAACGGCTTGTCGGGATGAAGGACCGCTTCGACGTGAGTTTTGCCTGCGACACCGACCATGACCGCCACGGTATCGTAACTAGGTGCAATGGGTTAACGCCGCCCAATCATTATTTGGCGGTGCTTGCCGACTACCTGCTGACCACGCGCCCTCACTGGCCGAAAGGCGCGGCATTGGGCAAGACCGTGGTGACGACGGCAATGCTTGACCGAGTGGCGCGTCGCGCGGGCCGCCCGCTTTACGAAGTGCCCGTGGGCTTCAAGTGGTTCGCGCGAGGGTTGCACGACGCGTCCCTAGTGATGGGCTGCGAGGAAAGCGCCGGTGCCTCGGTCCTGCGCAGGGGCGGCGGCGTTTGGACGACCGACAAAGACGGCATCGTGCCCGCCTTGCTGTCGGCCGAGATCACTGCCCGCACCGGCTGCGACCCTTGCACCCTTTACGCGCAACTTGAGGCCGATCTGGGCCATTCCTACGACGATCGTATCGAGGCCAAAGCCAACCCGGCGCAAAAACAGGCGCTGGCCGCGCTTGACGCTGGTGACTTGCAACTGAAACAGCTGGCGGGCGAGGTGATTACAGCCATCATCAGCCGCGCGCCGGGCAATGACGAACCAATCGGCGGCATCAAGGTAATCTCGGACAGTGGCTGGTTCGCGGCCCGACCTTCGGGAACCGAAGATGTTTACAAGATATATGCAGAAAGCTTTCGCGCCGAGGTGCATCTGCGTCGGCTCGTGGATGAGGCGCAGCAGATCGTGGATCAGGCGCTGTCCCATGCGGAAGGCCAAGGTGAGGCGACAAGCTGAAAGGGCATGAACGCGCAAATCGACGATATTGATTGGCTTTGCATTAATGGGCTGCGCTTCCTGCCAGTCGATCCGATTCAAAAGGCCGATTATGGTCATTCTGGCCTGCCGCTGGGAACGACTCATACCAAGCGGTGCGAAGGCTGACTCACGGGGGATTCCCAACGCGCCAAAAGTCTGAATCTATGGTGGTAGGTCTGGGAGGACGTGGCCATGGGTGAAGCGATAGCATTGCGGGTAGACTTTGACGGGGCGACATTGAGGTGCCTGGCACGGAAGACGA
>JAGXGX010000069.1 GCA_024636515.1 Roseovarius sp. | reverse complement strand
TCAAGGAGCTTGCGGTGCATGGCGGCGTCAGCCCCGCCAAGGTCACGCCGCACACGCTGCGCCATGCATTCGCCACGCATCTACTAGCCAATGGCGCTGATCTGATGGCGATTCAGGCGCTGTTGGGTCATGCTGACGTCGCGACGACCGAGATTTATACGCATGTTCTGGACGCGCGCCTGCAAGCGTTGGTGCTGGAACATCACCCCTTGTCGGAGATGGCCGGCCGCAAGTCCGGCGGCAGCACGCCTTCAGACGGCCAATAGCCCGTGACCGGAGCAGTGTTGTAGCCCTGCACCAGACCCCGCGCGCCGCATCGCGCCGTGCGCTCCAGATCGATCCACCCTCATATGCCATGATACCTTGATCGTACGCGCCGCGCACCGCATAACGCAGCCTAGATAGAAGGACATCGAAGACCAATGGAAGCGTTAAGCGGGATATTCGACGCCGCATTCTGGATCACCGCAGCCGCGATTTTGGCACTGCTGGTCCTCTCGGGTTTATTCTCGGGCAGTGAAACGGCGCTGACTGCGGCCTCGCGCGGTAAGTTGCGCGCGCGCGCCGATAAGGGCGACAAGGGCGCCGAGCGCGCGCTGATCATTACCGAAGATAACGAGCGGTTGATCGGCTCGGTGCTCTTGGGCAACAATCTGGTGAATATCCTCGCCACGTCGCTCGCCACCGCGCTCTTTACCCGGATGTTCGGGGAATCAGGCGTGGCGCTGGCGACGATTGTAATGACCCTGCTGGTCCTGATATTCGCCGAGGTGCTGCCCAAGACCTACGCCATCACTAACGCCGAGGTCGCGGCCTCCCGCGTTGCGCCCGCGATCACGATCGTCATTCGCCTCTTCTCGCCGGTCGTATCGGCCGTCAGGCTGCTTGTGCGTCTTATCCTTCGCCTGTTTGGGGTCAGGACGGACCCGGATGGCCATATCCTCGCTGTACGCGAAGAGATTGCCGGCGCGCTCTATCTGGGCCATTCCGAGGGTGTGGTCGAAAAGGAAGATCGTGACCGCATATTAGGTGCACTGGATCTGGGCGAACGGGCTGTCGAGGAAATCATGCGCCATCGCAGCGAGATCGAGATGATAAACGCCGGGCTGGAGCCTGTCGTGATCCTTGACCAGTGTCTGAAATCGCCGCACACCCGCCTGCCCGTCTATGTGGATGATCCGGATAATATCATCGGAATCGTCCACTCCAAGGATCTGTTGCGCGCCATGCACAAGCTGGCCCTTGGCGAGGGTGGCAGCACCAATGCGTGGCGAACCTTTGACATCACATCCGTGGTGATGAAGCCCTATTTTGTGCCCGAGACGACGACGCTGGACGACCAAATGCGCCAGTTCCTGCGGATGCGCACGCATTTCGCGCTGGTGGTGGACGAATACGGATCGCTTCAGGGCCTTATCACGCTGGAGGATATCCTAGAAGAGATCGTGGGCGAGATCACCGACGAGTTTGACACCGACGCCGAGCATCCCATCAAGCGCACGGACGACAACCAGTATTTAGTCGACGGTGCCATGACTATCCGCGACCTAAACCGCGCCACCGACTGGTCCCTGCCCGATGATGCCGCCAACACCATCGCCGGGCTGGTCATCCACGAGGCGCAGATGATCCCGAAGGTGAACCAAGTGTTCAACTTTCACGGGTTCAGGTTCGAAGTGCTGGCGCGCAAGGCCAACCGGATTACGCGGCTGAAAATCGGCAAGGTCTAAGGTTCGACCGCGCCCTACCCCACAACCGCGTTTATCAGCACAAAGATCGCACCCGACAGGGTGGCCGCCGCAGGAACCGTTATGATCCATGCCGCGATGATGGTCATGAAATGTGAGCGCCGCACCAGCTTGCGGCGGCGTCGCTCCTCAGGGGCGAAGGTGGTCCTGTCGGGCATATCCAGCCGCGCCTTGCGAATGCGCCGCTCGGTATCCCACTCGCGGAAGAACCCAACGCCGAAAACCCCGCCAACAGCAATATGGGTCGAACTGACGGGCAGGCCCAGCCAACTGGCCACGATCACTGTGATTGCTGCCGATAGCGCGACACAATATGCGCGCATCGGGTTCAGCTTGGTAATTTGCCCGCCCACCATGCGGATTAGCTTGGGCCCGAACAAGAACAGACCAAACGAGATACCGAACGCACCGATCACCATCACCCAGAACGGCAGACTGACCGCGCCTGTGAAACTGCCCGATTGCGATGCCTGCACAATGGCGGCCAGCGGCCCCACCGCATTGGCCACATCATTGGCACCATGTGCAAAGCTGAGCAGGGCCGCAGATATGACCAGCGGAATACCGAACAACACCTTGAGCGATTTATTCCGATTCTCCAGCCCGCGCGACTGGCGGCGAATTAGCGGGATCATTGCCAGCCAGACCGCGATACCTATCACCGCACCGATAACGAGCGCGTGTGGCAGGTCGATGTCTATAAGTTGTTTCAGCCCTTTCAGCGCCAGATAGGTGGCAAAGGCACCTGCCATGATGCCGACCAAAATAGGCACCCAGATGCGTGCTGCCGCAATCTTGTCCTCGCGGTAGATGATGCGCGATTTTATCAGCCATAAGAAACCCGCCGCGACCGCGCCGCCTAGTATCGGCGAGATGACCCAGCTGGCTGCAATCGCGCCCATGGTCGGCCAGTTGACCGCGGCAAATCCGGCAGCGGCAATGCCCGCCCCCATGACGCCGCCCACGACCGAATGTGTGGTCGATACTGGCGCGCCGATCCATGTGGCTAGATTGACCCACAGCGCCGCCGACAGCAGCGCCGCCATCATCGCCCAGATAAAGACCGACGCGGTCCCCATGCTTTCGGGCGCGATGATGCCCTTGGCGATGGTCGATACCACGTCGCCGCCCGCGATCAATGCGCCTGCACTCTCAAATATGACCGCAATCGCGATGGCGCCGCCCATGGTCAGCGCATTTGCGCCAACGGCCGGCCCCATGTTGTTGGCAACATCGTTGGCGCCGATATTCAGCGCCATGTAGGCGCCCAAGCAGGTCGCGATAACGACGATCATCGCATTGCTGCTATGCCCGAAAAACAGCATCGCAGCGATACCGGCAAGCAATACAAACACCAACGCGATGCCCGGCCCGACCATTGGGCGCGCCACATAGGCAGTCGCCAGTTCGAGGTTGGAGTAGCGCGCCAGATCGCGGTCCAGCGTATCGAGGTGGCGCGGATCGCCCTGCCCGTCGGTCATGTCAATCATCCCCTTGGTTGGGTGGGACGACTAGCGCCGATGGGGCAACCAAGGCAACCGCACAATTCAAGGTTGGGGCGAAAACTTGCACTATTTCTGCCGCGTGCGATCCGGTTTATGCCCGCAGCTTGGCCCCGCTGGCATCAAATGGCGGCTCAGCTAAAATCGTCGCCTTATGCGGACGGCCCAGCACCATGACCTCGACGCTATCACCGGGCACCGCGCCCTTAACATAGCCCAGTGCCAGGCTCATCCCCACGGAGTAGCCGTAGGCGCCGGATGTCACGCGCCCTATGCCCACGCCCTCCTTGAATATCGGCTCGCCCCCGGTCGCGTCGGCGTTCGAGGCGGCGGTATCGGCCTCGTCCAGATGCAGCAGCACCAGCGTCTCGCGTGCGTCCTTTGCCATGACGGCTGCCACCGCATCTTTGTGCAGGAAATCCTTGTCCATCTTGACCAGCCCGGCCAGCCCCACCTCTTGCGGCCAGTATTCGGGGCTGTATTCGCGGGACCAGCTGCCATAGCCCTTTTCGATCCGCAGGCTCATCAATGCGCGGCTGCCCACGGGACCGGCGCCGACCTCGCGGCCTGCCTCCAGCAGCGCTGTGTAGAGCTGCACCTGATCGGCAGCGGCGCAGTGCAGCTCCCACCCCAGATCGCCGGTAAAGCTGACGCGCAGGGCGAGGCAATTCACGCCCGCCAGTTCAATCCACTGCGAGCGCATGAAAGGAAAATCGGGCGTAGCGAGCGAGGCGTTAGTCGGCCTTTGCAGCATCTCGCGCGATTTTGGCCCAGCGACGTTGAAGCCGCACATCGCCTCGGTCAGGCTCTCGAACACTGTGCCCTCAGGCAGCGGCACCATCTGGAAGAAGCGCGCATGATATCGCTCGGCCATACCCGATCCGATGATGTAGAACTCATCATCCCCCGTGCGCGTGACGGTAAAATCGCCCGCGATACCGCCCCGCACCGAAATCAGCGGCGTCAGGCAGGACCGACCCACCGCCTTGGGCATATTGTTGGCGAAAACGGCGTTCAGCCAATCCTCGGCGCCAGCGCCCTTGCAGCGGTATTTGGCAAAGTTCGAGATATCGATGATGCCCGCCGCATTGCGCAACATCCGCGCCTCATCCCCGACCGGCGCCCACCAGTTCTGGCGGGTAAAGCCATTGGTATCGACCATGCCGGGCTGGCTTGCGAACCACAGGGGATGCTCCCACCCGTAGTTAAGGCCGAATACGGCGCCCATCTCCTGCTGCATCGCGTATGCGGGGCGCACGCGGCAAGGGCGGCCTGCCGCGCGCTCCTCATTCGGGAAGTGGATGGCGAAGCGGTTGGCGTATTGGTCGCCCACCTTTGCCTTGGTAAATGCCTTGTCCGCCCAGTCGCCAAACCGCGCCATATCCCATGCGAACATATCATAGCGCATCTCGCCTTCTACGATCCAGTCGGCGACCATCAGGCCCATACCGGCGGATTGGGAGAAGCCCGGGATGATGCCGTTACAGCAGAAATAACCCTTCTTCTCAGGCACCGGGCCAAGGATCACGTTGGCGTCTGGGGTCCAGATCATCGGGCCGTTGATGACCCGCTTGATACCAGCCGCGCCCACCGCTGGCACGCGCTCAATCGCGCGCATCATGTTGTCCTCGATCCGGTCCAGATCGTCGGCAAATAGCTCATGCGCGAAATCCAGCGGCGTGCCCTCCTCGGCCCAAAAGCGCATGTCTTTCTCGTAGGCGCCGATCAGCAGGCCCTTGCCCTCTTGGCGCAGGTAATACTCGCCATCACG
>JAGXGX010000009.1 GCA_024636515.1 Roseovarius sp. | reverse complement strand
GCGCGGGCGATCCGTGATGCGTGCCGGGCACCACATTGCCTGCCTCGCCTTGGGTTTGCAGGCGAATCGGGATGGCGACAAAGAACGTCATGGCCCAAATCATCACAAAAAGAACCAAACCAGAGACGGGGCCCATCAGACTTCCTCCAACTCGATAAGGCACCCGTTGAAATCCTTCGGATGCAAGAAGATCACCGGTTTGCCATGTGCGCCGATCTTGGGGGGGCCATCACCTAGCACGCGCGCGCCCGACGCGGTTAGCTGTTTGCGAGCGGCTGCGATGTCGTCCACCTCATAGCAGATGTGATGGATGCCGCCCGCCGGGTTCTTGTCCAGAAAGCCGCGAATCGGGCTGTTCTCGCCCAAAGGATACAAAAGCTCGATCTTGGTGTTTGGCAATTCGATGAAAACGACGGTCACACCGTGATCCGGCTCGTCCTGCGGCGCGCCCACATTTGCGCCCAGCGCGCCCGAATATTGCGCAATCGCAGCGGCGAGATCCGGCACGGCGATGGCAACGTGATTGAGGCGTCCGATCATGGTTGGTCCTTTATCTTATGGTCCTCAAGGCTCAATGAGGCCGGTTTGCCCTTTTATGCGGCCCGCGCCGCGCAGAGGCAAGCGGGCGATGCGTCGCACGCGCTGTGGCAGTCCTGCGCCCGGTCCAAACTTCGCCTCATGCGTTAACCCCGCGTTAGCCAAGTCTGCGTAACGCTAGTGACACCAATGCTGCCAACAGGAGAGATGAGCATGGACGATCTGCACGTACTGACACCCATCACCAGTCCCACCGCCGCGCGCCCGCTACTGGGTATGACGGTGCTGGTGGTCGAAGACAGCCTGTACGCCTGCGATGCGATGCGGCTGATGTGCTTGCACTCGGGTGCACGCATCAGGCGCGCCGATTGCCTGCGCTCTGCCCGGCGGCACTTGCAGGTGTACCGTCCGTCCGTGGTGATCGTCGATCTAGGTCTGCCAGACGGATCGGGACTGGATCTGATCGAGGAAATGGCCGTCGCCTCCCCGCGTGTTGTCAGCATCCTTGGCGCAAGCGGCATGGATGGCAGCAAGGCGTGCGCGATAGCTGCAGGCGCTGATGGTTTTATTGACAAGCCACTGACGAATTTGGGTGTTTTTCAACAAGCTATCCTTGCGACCCTGCCCCAAGATCGCCAGCCTCTCGGCCCCCGCATCCTGCGAAATGAGGATATTCGCCCTGACCCGGTCGCCTATCGCGATGACATGGCGCATGCATCCAACCTGCTGGACGAACATTCAGACGGCCCGGTGCTGGATTATATCGCGCAGTTTCTGGGCGGCGTCGCACGCTCGGCTGACGATATGCAACTGGCGCAGGCAGCGGACGCGCTATCTGACCAGCGACGCAGTGGCGCAGCGATGAGCACCCAGCTGGCGCAGGTCGCCGGCCTCGTGCAGGAGCGGCTGGCCAACCGTGCAGCGATGTAACGCCGAACCTGTGCGCGCCGCAGGCCGGGCTATCCGCCGCCCCATACGGCGCGGCTATTGCAACGCTGGCGCGCAACGCCCTTCCTGCTCTCGGGCGCCCTCGAAAATTCGCTTTCGCTGCGCCCCTTGCCCCTTATGATGGCCAAAAACCATCAAAGCGAGACGCCAGAATGAGTGACCCCCGCCCGCTTGGCCCCAATGTGGAGGGCTGGACGCCGCCGCCCGCACCCACTGGCACGCAGATGCAGGGCAGTCATGTCCGGCTGGAGCCGCTGGATGCGGAGGCCCATGCGGCGCTCCTATACAGCGCATTTGACGGGCACGACGAGGTTTGGGATTACATGCCGACCGGCCCGTTCGCCTCATCAGCGCAATTTCATCGTTGGATGCGCGACATTACGGCGTCACCTGACTATGTCTTTTTCGCCATCTACGACGTCGCGCGCGAGGCCTATGGCGGGTTTGCGTCGTTTTTGCGTATTCAGCCGCAGGCAGGATCGATCGAGGTCGGCTATATTGCCATGTCACCGCAGCTGCAGCGCACCGTCGCGGCGACTGAGGCGATGTATCTGATGATGGCATGGGCGTTTCAGACCGGCTACCGCCGGTACGAGTGGAAATGCGATGCGCTTAACATGCCGTCGCGGCGGGCGGCGCAGCGGCTGGGCTTAAGTTATGAGGGAATTTTTCGGCAGGCCACGGTGGTCAAAGGGCGCAATCGCGACACCGCGTGGTTTGCTGCAATCGACGCGGAATGGCCCGCATTGGGCGAAGCATTTCGCTTGTGGCTGGATGCGTCGAATTTCGATAGCGTCGGCAGGCAAAAATCATCACTCCGCGATCTGACGCGTCTGGTGCGAGCGTCAAGCGATCCTGCTCTGGGAAGCGAATAGCAAAACGGGCGAGGGTTTTGGCCCCGCCCGCCCAAGCCGCAAAAAATAGCGGGATCACTCTTGCGGAATGACGCGCAGGCCCAAGTCCATCAATTGATCGGACGTCGGCGCGCTGGGGGCGTTCATCATCAGATCTTCGGCGCGCTGGTTCATCGGGAACATGATGACTTCGCGAATATTTGCCTCATCCGCCAGCAGCATGACGATGCGGTCGATGCCCGCCGCGCAGCCGCCATGGGGCGGTGCGCCGTATTGGAACGCCTGTACTAGCCCGCCGAAACGGCTGTGCACCTCAGCCTCGTCATAGCCTGCCTTTTCAAACGCGGCGATCATGATATCAAGGCGGTGATTACGGATCGCGCCCGAGATCAATTCGTACCCATTGCACGCCAAATCATACTGATATCCCAGCACTTTCAGCGGATCGCCTTGCAGCGCATCCAGCCCGCCTTGCGGCATCGAGAAGGGGTTGTGCGAGAAGTCGATCTTGCCCGTCTCCTCATCGGCCTCGTACATCGGGAAATCGACGATCCACGCAAAGGCGAACCGGCTCTCGTCCGTCAGCTTCAGCTCATTGCCGATCTCGGTGCGCGCTTTGCCTGCCACACGCTCGAACGCGGAAGGCTTACCGCCAAGGAAGAACGCGGCGTCACCAACGCCAAGGCCGAGTTGCTGGCGGATCGCCTCGGTCCGCTCGGGGCCGATGTTTTTGGCGAGCGGGCCGGCAGCTTCCATACCAGCTTCGCCGTCGCGCCAGAAGATATAGCCCATCCCCGGAAGGCCTTCTTTTTGCGCAAACGCGTTCATCCGGTCGCAAAACTTGCGCGACCCACCACCCCGCGCGGGGATGGCGCGGATTTGGGTGCCCTCCTGCTCCAGTAGCTTGGCGAAGATGGCAAAGCCGGAGCCCGCGAAATGCTCGCTGACGACCTGCATCTTGATCGGGTTGCGCAGGTCGGGCTTGTCGGTGCCGTACCAGAGCGCGGAATCGGCATAGCTGATCTGGGGCCATTCTGTGTCGACAGCACGGCCCTCCCCGAACTCTTCAAAGATGCCCTGAACGACGGGCTGGATCGTGTCGAAGACGTCTTGCTGCTCGACAAACGACATCTCGAGGTCGAGCTGGTAGAAATCTGTCGGTGAGCGATCCGCGCGGGGATCCTCGTCGCGAAAGCATGGCGCGATCTGGAAGTATTTATCAAAGCCCGACACCATAATCAGCTGCTTGAACAGCTGCGGCGCTTGGGGAAGCGCGTAGAACTTGCCGGGATGCAGGCGCGACGGCACCAGAAAATCGCGCGCGCCCTCGGGCGACGACGCGGTGATGATCGGCGTCTGGTATTCGCGAAATTTTTGATCCCACATGCGGCGGCGCATAGAGGCGACCACGTCGCTGCGCAGGGTCATGTTGCGCTGCATCGCCTCGCGGCGCAGGTCCAGATAGCGGTGCTTCAGACGGGTCTCTTCGGGGTATTCCTGATCGCCAAAGACCATCAGCGGCAATTCTTTGGACGCGCCCAGCACTTCGATGTCGCGGATAAACACCTCGACCTCGCCAGTTGGCAGCTTGGAGTTCACCAATGCGGCATCGCGGGCCTTTACTGTGCCGTCGATGCGGATGCACCATTCGCTGCGGACGGCGTCGACTTGGGCAAAGACGGGGCTGTCGGGATCGCAGATTAGCTGTGTCATGCCATAGTGATCGCGCAGATCAATAAAAAGGACGCCGCCATGGTCGCGAATACGGTGGACCCACCCCGACAGGCGCACGGTGTCGCCCACGTCTGATTTCGTCAGGTCGGCGCAGGTATGGCTGCGATAGGCGTGCATCGGAAATTCCCTTTTTAGCGGGCCTGCCGCGCGGCGCGGTAGGCTGGTCTGGCGTGTCGCCGATACACATGGCCAGCGCGGCAAAGTCAAGGGGCGCAGGCTAGCCGTATGGCTCTGGCGTTAGTTTGGGTAGGCGGCGCGCCGGGGCAAGGTGCGCGTGCGGGATTGCCTCCGGCGGGGATACTTTTAGCAAGAAGAAAGGATGAGGTCCGCAGGGATCAGGCCGCGCAGCGCGTTGCCGACATAGAAGGCCTTGGCGCTGGTTATGTCCTCGGGTGACAATCGGGCGACGCGGGCGCGGCGGGAGGCGATCAGCACCTCGCGGCCGATACCGGGCAGCAGACCGCAGGCGCGGGGCGGCGTGATCAAGGTGCCATCGCCGGGATCGAGATAGACGTTCGTGATCGTCCCCTCGCAAAGCGCACCGCCGGTATTGAGAAAGATGTATTCGTCGACGCCATCCGGCAATGACGCGCGGGCAGCATCATAGAGCGCGCGGCGTGTCGTCTTGTGCCTTAGCCATGTATCGTCGGGGCCCAGCCGCTGCGGGTGGATGGCAACGCGCCAAAGCGTGCCAGGCGCGATTGGCTGGAACGGCGCGCAGGTAGCTGATGCGCGCCCTGCCACATCGACGGTCAGGCGCACGCGCTGGGGTGTTGTCGCGCAGATGCTGGCGAGAGCAGCTTCGACGCCTATCGGCACAATGCCGAAGTGACGGGCGGAGCGAGCGAGGCGCGCCATATGGCGGGCGCGGTGGGCTATCCCAGCATTTTGGCGACCATAGCATTGTCTCGATCAGGGCGAAGGCCGGATCTGTCAGCTTTTCAGCCGGGCGAAGCGTGTTTTCCACAGCGCCTCCTCATACTCGGCCTCTGCCGTGCTGTCGTGGATGACACCGCCGCCGACGTTTAGCGTGGCATGGCCGCGCTCTAGCAGCAGCGTGCGAATGGCAACGTTGAATTCTGAGCGCCCGTCCGGCGCGGCCCAGCCTATGGTACCGCAGTATATCTCGCGCGGGGTTTGCTCCAACTCTGCCAATATCTGCATCGCGCGCAGCTTGGGCGCGCCGGTGATCGACCCGCAGGGGAAAAGCGCGGTGAAAATATCCGCAAGACCGACCCCAGCCGCCATCTGGCCCACGATCAGCGAGGTCATTTGGTGCACGGTGCTATAACTCTCGACCGTGAACAACTCTGGCACAGTCACCGTTCCCGGGGTGCAGATGCGGCTAAGGTCGTTGCGCAATAGGTCGACGATCATCAGATTTTCGGCGCGGTTCTTGTCGTCGCTGGCCAGAAACATGCGGCGCCGCGCATCCTCAGCGGCATCAGCGCTGCGCGGCTGGGTGCCCTTCATGGGGCGCGTCTCGATCCGGCCGGCTGCGTCCGTGCGGAAAAACAGCTCGGGCGAGCGCGACAGGATTGACGGCGCGCCGCCCTGCGTCACCAGCGCGCCAAAGCGTACCGGTTGAATGGCCGCGAGGGCCGCATAGAGCGCGGCGGGATCGCCGGTGGCCTGTGCGGTAAGCGGAAAGGTGAGATTCGCCTGATAAATATCCCCGGCGCCGATATAGTCGTGGACGGTGCGGAAGGCCTCGCTATAGCCGGCCTCGTCCCAGCCCGGTGCTAGGTCGCTTAGGCCGGCGCCTCCCTGCGGCAATTCGGGCGCTGGGATGGGCGCATCATAGACCCCAAAGCAAAGCAGCGGCAGACGGCGGCGCGGCGGCATTAGCGGCGCGAGGCGCGGCTCAAGCGCATAACCCAGTTCGTAGCTGGCATATCCTGCGAGCCATGCACCATCCGCCCGCGCGCCGTCCAGCGCGGCGAGCGCGGCAGGCACGCCCTCGGCACACTCGGCCACGATCATTCGGCGCGGCGCGGCAAAGAGGCATGCATCCGCACCCCCCGGCCCATGATCGAAGCGAATTTCCACCGGCACCTCCCGCGCTGCTAGCCGCACTTTGCTACCTAGAGCGGCGCGCGCCCGAAAAACAGCGGAAATTAGGCAAACCAGCCGATGGACGCCACCGCTAGCCCTTGCGCCGGGGCGCGGCATGGATATAACCGCCAACACTTTGCGCGCCCGCCACATGGCTGCGTTTTGACGAAACCCGGCGGGCCTGCGCAACCATTGCTGCCAAGCGGGGACACCGATATGCCGAAGCGCGACGATATCAAATCCATCATGATCATCGGGGCCGGTCCCATCATCATCGGGCAGGCCTGCGAGTTCGACTATTCCGGCGCTCAGGCCTGTAAGGCTCTGCGCGAAGAAGGCTACCGCGTCATCCTCGTTAACTCGAACCCTGCGACGATCATGACCGATCCGGGCCTCGCTGACGCCACTTATATTGAGCCGATCACACCCGAAATCGTCGCCAAGATCATCGAAAAAGAGCGGCCCGATGCCCTGCTGCCCACCATGGGCGGGCAGACCGGCCTGAACACCGCGCTGGCAGTCGCGGACATGGGCGTGCTGGAAAAATTCGGCGTCGAGTTGATCGGCGCTAACCGCGAGGCCATCGAGATGGCCGAGGACCGCAAGCTGTTTCGCGAAGCGATGGACCGCCTAGGCATAGAAAACCCCAAGGCGACCATCGCCAACACCATGCAAGAATGCATGGATGCTATTGATTACGTTGGCCTTCCTGCAATCATCCGCCCCGCCTTTACGCTTGGCGGTACAGGGGGCGGCGTGGCCTATAACCGCGACGATTACGAGCATTACTGCAAGACCGGCCTCGACGCGTCGCCCGTCAACCAGATCCTGATCGACGAGTCTCTGCTGGGCTGGAAAGAGTTTGAGATGGAGGTCGTGCGCGACCGCGCCGACAATGCGATCATCGTCTGCGCCATTGAAAACGTGGATCCAATGGGTGTGCATACGGGCGATTCGATCACTGTGGCCCCTGCCCTGACCCTGACCGACAAAGAGTATCAGGTGATGCGCAACCAAAGCATCGCCGTCCTGCGCGAAATCGGTGTGGAAACTGGCGGGTCGAACGTGCAATGGGCAATCAACCCCGCTGATGGGCGCATGGTCGTGATCGAGATGAACCCGCGCGTCTCGCGCTCCTCCGCGCTTGCGTCCAAGGCGACGGGATTTCCGATCGCCAAGATCGCGGCCAAGCTGGCCGTCGGCTATACTCTGGACGAGCTAGACAACGACATCACGCAAGTCACGCCCGCCAGCTTCGAGCCCACCATCGACTATGTCGTGACGAAAATTCCGCGCTTTGCGTTTGAAAAATTCCAAGGCTCCGAGCCGCATCTGACCACCGCGATGAAATCGGTTGGCGAGGTGATGGCGATCGGCCGCACAATCCACGAGTCGCTGCAAAAGGCGCTGGCCTCACTAGAGACGGGCCTGACCGGCTTTGACGAGATCACCATAGAGGGCGCGCCTAATGTGGCCGCCGTCACCCGCGCGCTGGCCAAGCAGACGCCAGACCGCATCCGCGTTATCGCGCAGGCCATGCGCCACGGGCTGAGCGACGACGATATTCACTTGGTCACGATGTATGACCCATGGTTTCTGGCCCGTATCCGCGAGATTGTGGAGACGGAGGCAGAGGTGCGCGCCGCTGGTCTGCCCGGTGATGAGGCCGGTTTGCGCCACCTCAAGATGATGGGCTTCACCGATGCCCGCCTTGCCATCCTGACCGGCCAGACAGAGGCCGCCGTTCGCGCCGCACGCCGCGCCGCTGGCGTCACCGCCGTCTTCAAGCGGATCGACACCTGCGCGGCGGAGTTCGAGGCGCAGACGCCCTACATGTACTCTACCTACGAGGCGCCCATGATGGGCGACGTTGAGTGCGAGGCGCGGCCCTCAGCCGCCAAGAAAGTTGTCATCCTTGGCGGGGGGCCGAACCGGATCGGCCAAGGCATCGAGTTTGATTATTGCTGCTGCCACGCCTGCTATGCGCTGAGCGATGCGGGTTACGAGACGATCATGATCAACTGCAACCCCGAGACGGTGAGCACCGATTACGACACGTCCGACCGCCTCTATTTTGAGCCACTGACGTTTGAGCAT
>JAGXGX010000068.1 GCA_024636515.1 Roseovarius sp. | reverse complement strand
TCAGCATAACGCCCCGGTCGACGATATCGGCGGCCAAGTCTGGCGGTGTTGCCTCAAGCGCGGTCATTACCGCCTCGCAGATTTGCTGGACCGGCTCGGCCAGTGCCTCAGCGATCTGTGCCTGGCTGATCTCGGTTTCCTTTGGCACGCCGTTGAGCAGATCACGGCCGCGAATTTTCATCGTCTCGCCGCGCCCGTCATCGGGCATCCGGGCGGTGCCGATGGATGTCTTGATCCGCTCAGCTGTTGCGTCACCGATCAGCAGGTTTTGCTGCCGGCGCAGGTAGTTGATGATCGCCTCGTCCATCCGGTCGCCGCCAACGCGGACAGATCGCGCATAGACGATGTCGCCCAGCGATAGGACGGCCACTTCGGTCGTACCGCCACCGATATCAACGACCATGTTACCGGTGGGATCGGTTATGGGCATGCCCGCGCCGATGGCGGCTGCGATAGGCTCCGCTATCAGGCCCGCGCGACGGGCGCCGGCGCTCAGCACAGACTGGCGGATCGCACGTTTTTCAACGGGTGTCGCGCCATGCGGGACGCAGACGATGATCTTGGGCTTGGAGAAGGTCGTTCGCTTGTGAACCTTGCGGATGAAATGCTTGATCATCGCCTCGGCGGTGTCAAAATCAGCGATGACGCCTTCGCGCATGGGGCGAATTGCCTCGATGCTGCCGGGCGTGCGGCCGAGCATCAGCTTGGCATCCTCGCCCACGGCCAACACTTTGCGTACGCCGTCTTTGACGTGATATGCGACGACCGATGGCTCGGACAGGATAATGCCGCGCCCCTTGACATAAACCAGCGTATTCGCGGTGCCGAGGTCGATGGCCATGTCCGAGGTAAACATCCCCGGAATTCTGCTCAATATGGACATTTTAGACGGTGTCCTGTCTTTAAATTAAAAACGCAAGTGGGGCGACTCTTGGCCGCCACCAATCGCCCTTATAGAGACGCGCATGGCGCGGTGAAAGGGCCTGTTTTGAGGCTGTAAGCGCCAAGTTGCCGGTATTTTGCCCCTTTCGGCCGGGCTTGAGCGGGCAAGTTTAGCACGCTAGAGGTGCATTAGACCCAATTCGCGAGGTTTCGCATGATCGTTGTCGCTGGGCTTTTGATTGCCTTTGTTCTTCTATTGATATTTTCCAATGGCAAGACGCGTCGTTGTCGGTGGCGCGAGGACAGCACGCGCGACGAGGGCGGCGCGCGGTATATGCGCTGCCTCGCATGCGGTGCCGAGACCTTTACAAAGAACGGCAAACCGCCAGAGATTTGTCTTTCGGACGCGCCAAAGACGTGAGGCTATCAAAACATGCCCAAAGGACACAGAATGACCGAACCACACGATGCCGCCGCGCGGCGAGCCGTCGCGCCTGTGATCTGCTATCCGGTAGACACGCTGCCGCAGCCTAACCTGACGCTCTATGCAGCGGCGAGGGCGACCGCGGTCAAGGTTTCCGAGGTACAGGTTGAGCCACGCGGCGCCGCTTGCTTTCGCGCCGATGCAGGCCAGTTTTTCCGCATATCATCGTTGGGTGGCCCTCAGGTCGGCGATCTGAACTTGTGGAACGCCGCCGATCTGAGCGAGCGATTCTATTCCGGCAAAACGCGCGCGTTGCATGGCACACATATAACGCGCGGCCAGCGGATGTGGTCGTCTCTGCCGCATTTGCGGCCCATGGCGACGATCACCAGTGACACACTGGAATGGTACGGCATCGACGGGTTTGGCGGGTCCGTCCATGACGTGATCGGCACGCGCTGTGACCCTTACACCGGTAATCTTTTGGCGGGCGGGCAGTATCATCATTGCTGCCATTCCAACCTGACCCGCGCATTGGCCGACGAGACCGGCCTGCCACTGGCCGACGCTGAGCGCCACGTTCATGATGTGTTGAACGTGTTCATGTGCACCGGGTTCACCCGCGATACTGGCCAGTATTTCATGAAGGCCAGTCCGGTGCGGCCCGGCGATTATCTTGAATTTTTTGCCGAGATAGACCTGCTGGGCGGGTTGTCCGCATGTCCCGGCGGCGATTGTTCGGCCCAGCATTCAAGCGATACGGCGACATGCCATCCACTGCTGATCGAAGTATTTGCGCCTGCGCCCGGCGCGCTGGACGGCTGGAGCGTGCCAGCGCTGAATGGCTATGACGGCACGCATGGGCGCGGGCCTGCTGAGGGGAGCGCAAGATGATGGTTTGGAGTTGTAAGGCAGCTTTCAGCCACCCAACTGGGTGCGCATAGCTTGGTAAATTACTGCTGTGGCTACGTTTGCTAAGTTAAGGGACCGGACAAGTGGATTGAGCATTGGCAAGTTAAATGTTCGATCTTCCATACCATCTAAAACTGCAACTGGCAGACCTTTGGATTCGCAGCCGAACACCAGATAGCCATCGTGCTGGTAGTCAGGAGCGTAGACGCTCTGCTTGCCATGCTCCTCAAAGAAGTACAGGCTTTCGCGCGGCGGCTTTCGATCGTCCAAGAAGCTTTGCCAACTGTCATACTCACTGAGATGAACATGCTTCCAGTAGTCCATCCCGGCACGCCGCACTGCCTTTTCTTCAAGTGAAAACCCGTACGGCTTGATCAGGATCAGCTCCAGATTTAACGCCAAGCAGGTCCGTCCGATAGCACCGGTATTGTAGGGAATTTCTGGCGTTACTAATACCAATTTCAAGCGCGGGTCAGACATAAGGCGTGTGGGCTTTCCAATTGACGTGCGCAGGATAGGCGGTGCGGCATGAAAGTTGTTCACATAAGAAAGGCCCCGGAGATGCACCGGGGCCTTCCTTCATTTCGCATCAACCTAGCACTTTAGTGCGCGTGGCCCTTGTCCCAGTCTTCTCGCTTGGGAAGCTGCTCGAACGTGTGCTCGGGCGGGGGGCTGGGCAGGGTCCATTCCAGCGTATCGGCATACTCGTTCCACGGGTTTGCCTGCGGAGAGCGTGCGCCGCGGAAGATCGACCAGATGATCACACCGAAGAAGAACACGAAGCTGGCGAAGCTAAGGAATGCACCGACCGACGACCAGTAATTCCAAGTCGAGAACGCCTCGGGGTAGTCGATATAGCGGCGCGGCATACCCTGACGGCCAAGGAAGTGCTGGGGGAAGAATGTAAGGTTCGCACCGATGAACATCGCGTAGAAGTGAAGCTTGCCTGCCCATTCGGGATACATCCGGCCCGTCATCTTTGGGAAGTAGAAGTAGATCCCCGCAAAGATGGCGAACACGGCACCGAGGCTCATCACGTAGTGGAAATGCGCAACGACATAGTAGGTGTCATGATACGCGCGGTCGATGCCCGCTTGCGCCAGCACCACGCCCGTCACGCCGCCCACGGTGAAGAGGAAGATAAACCCGAACGCCCAAAGCATTGGCGTCTTGAACTCGATCGAGCCGCCCCACATTGTTGCAATCCAGCTAAACACCTTCACCCCGGTCGGGACGGCGATCACCATCGTCGCCAACATGAAGTAGCTTTGCTGCGTCAGGGACATGCCCACCGTGTACATGTGGTGCGCCCACACGACAAAGCCCAGCGCGCCAATCGCGATCAGCGCCCAAACCATTGGCAGATAGCCAAAAATCGGCTTGCGCGAGAACGTTGCAACGACATGGCTGATGATGCCAAATCCGGGTAGGACGACGATATACACCTCCGGATGGCCAAAGAACCACAGGATGTGCTGGTAGAGGATCGGATCGCCCCCGCCCGCTGGGTCAAAGAAGGTCGTCCCAAAGTTACGGTCTGTCAGCAGCATCGTGATCGCGCCCGCCAAAACCGGCAACGCCAGCAGGATCATCCATGCGGTAACAAAGATCGACCACGAGAACAGAGGCACCTTGAACAGGGTCATACCTGGTGCGCGCATGTTCAGGAACGTCGTGATCATGTTGATCGCGCCCAAGATTGAGCTGGCGCCAGAGAGGTGAACCGCAAAGATCGCGAGATCCATCGAGATGCCCGGAGCGCTGGTCGACAGCGGCGGGTAAAGAACCCAGCCAACACCGGCACCCAGCGCGCCATTATTGCCGCCCGGCGTCAAAAGCGAGGCAACACCCAGCGACGTACCAGCCACATAAAGCCAGAACGACAGGTTGTTCATCCGCGGAAACGCCATGTCTGGCGCTCCGATCTGCAGCGGCATCAGGTAGTTGCCAAAACCGCCGAACAGGGCAGGAATCACAACAAAGAACATCATCAGGACGCCGTGGTACGTGATCATTACGTTCCACAGATGTCCGTCAGGTGTGCACGGCGATGCAGAATCGGCCAGAAAACGCGCCCCTTCGAGGCACATGTACTGAACACCCGGTTCCATCAGCTCAAGGCGCATGTAAACGGTGAATAGGACCGAGATCAGGCCGACAAACGCCGACGTGATCAGATAAAGGATACCAATATCCTTATGGTTCGTGGACATGAACCACCGGGTGAAGAACCCTCGTTCGTCGTGGTGGTCGTGGCCATGAATGGCTGCATCTGCCATTGGGCGCCTCCTGCTGGTATGGATCCGGGCGCCAATTGCGGTAAATGCTGCGCACGCGGGTATCTGCCTACGGGGTTTTAATGCGCCGGGCTGGTCCGGGCAACGCCCGAGTGGCGCATGCAGCAAATAAAATTGTCGCACCCCCTAGGGTTTCGCTACGCGGCGCTTGTTCTCGCGCCTGTCTTTGTTCGCTCATCGACGTTCGCTCATCGACGGTTCTACCGAAAAAAGTTGCGAAAAGGCTGATGCGCGTCGGAACCAAAATGTCCGGGACTGTGTTGTGACCCCAAGCGACGCGATAGACTTGCGCTTGTGCAGGAACGTGTTGTTCGACGCTTTTGGAGGATTATATGACAAATTTTCGTAAACTGAGCACCGCAGCCGCAGCCCTGACACTTGGTACAGTTCTGTCGACTGGCGCATATGCCGACATGAATTGCGGTGATTTCAACGCAATGGACGCAGACGGCCAAAAAGCCGCCATGATGGAAATGCAAGGCCCCGACGGCGGGCGAGAGGAAGCACGTGACGAAGCGACCGGCGAAGACGCAACCGAAGAAGGCGTTGGCACCGAGCAGGCTGATTCCAATGTCGAGGCCAATGACGACTCCGGCCAAGAAGGTCAGCAGGACATGGCTCGCGGCGACGACGAAGAGTACATGAGCGCGATGGTTGAGCACTGCAAAGGTGGCGACGACCTGATGATGAAAGACGCTCGTCACCCTTCGGAAGAGAACAAAGTCGAATAATAGAGATACCTTAGGCGCCAGTTATCGACCCTACCCTTTGTAAAGAGTTCCGGTGTCACCAAGGTTATGTGCCCGCGTCCCTTATTGGGGCGCGGGCATTTTTAATGCCAATCGCATCAGCAATGGCAACGTAGGTTCGTGAAAATCAATCTGCTGAAATCAAAGCGTGAAGACATCATCAAATCGGCGCCGCAGCGCGACGTCGACATCATCCATCGTCACCGGCAGGCCCAGATCGACCAGACTGGTCACACCGTGCTGGGCTATGCCGCAGGGCACGATGCCGCTGAAATGCTCCAGATCCGGTTCGACGTTGATCGAAATACCGTGAAAGCTAATCCATTTGCGCAGGCGCACACCGATGGCGGCAATCTTTTCCTCTGGTGCATCACCGCTCGGCGTGAGTGGTTTGTCGTTACGCGCCACCCACACACCGACGCGCCCATCGCGCAATTCGCCCTTAACGTTGAATTCGTCCAGCACGGCGATCACCCAACCCTCTAACTGGCGCACGAAGGCACGCACGTCGCGCCCCCGCGCGCCCACGTCCAGCATGACATAGACAACGCGTTGGCCAGGACCGTGATAGGTGTACTGCCCGCCGCGCCGCGCTTCATGCACAGGAAAGCGGTGCGGATCGATGAGATCGCCAGCCTTGGCAGAGGTACCAGAGGTATAGAGCGGCGGATGCTCCAGCAGCCAGATAAGTTCGGGCGCGGTGCCTGCGACGATACCCGCCACACGCGCCTCCATCGCGGCGAGGGCCGCGTCGTAATCCGTCAGGCCGGGTGATA
>JAGXGX010000067.1 GCA_024636515.1 Roseovarius sp. | reverse complement strand
GGCGGGCTGGATGCCTTGTTCGCGTAGATCGCGCAAGGACAGCGTGCCAAGACGCTTGGACAGCGATTCGCCCTGCGGGCCAGTCAGCAGCGAGTGATGCGCAAAGTTCGGCACATGCCCGCCCAGCGCCTCAATGATCTGGATCTGGGTCGCGGTGTTGGTGACGTGGTCCGAGCCGCGCACAATATCGGTCACGCCCATTTCGGTGTCATCAACGACCGACGCGAGAGTGTATAGCACTTGCCCGTCACCGCGGATCAGCACCGGATCGCTGACCGAGGCGGCGTCAATGCTGATATCGCCCAGAATACCGTCGGGCCACTCAATCCGCTCCTGCCGCAGCTTAAAACGCCAGACGCCCGGCCCGCGTTCGGCACGCAGTCGGTCCTTTTCGGCATCGTCCAGCGCCAAGGCGGCGCGGTCATAAACCGGCGGGCGGCCCATGTTCAGTTGCTTCTTGCGCTTCAGGTCCAGCTCGGTCGGGGACTCGAACGCCTCGTAAAAACGGTCCATTTCGCGCAGTTTTTCTGCGGCCTCATGATAGCGGTCCAGCCGCTCGGACTGACGCTCAACTCGGTCCCAGTGCAGGCCCAGCCATTCCAGATCCTGCTTCAGACCGTCGACATATTCCTCCTTGGAGCGGATAGGGTCGGTATCGTCGATGCGCAGGATGAAAGTGCCCCCCGCCTTGCGCGCGATGAGCCAGTTCATCAGCGCGGTGCGCAGGTTACCGACATGGATATAGCCTGTGGGCGATGGGGCGAAACGGGTGATGGTCATGGGACGCAGATCCTTGAGCCTCGGGGGTTGCTCAGGATGTGTCACAGGGCGCGGGCCTTGTCCAGATTAGCCCGCCTCAGTCCATCCGCCGCACCATCAGCTGATTGCCCTCGCGGCGCGTCTCCAGCACTTTGATCGCAGCAATCAGATCGCTCAGCTTCTTGTGACCGTAAGTCCGGGTGTCGAAATCGGGAGTGGCAGCGGTCATCTGCTGGCCAAGGCGGCCCAGCGCGTACCAGTCGCTGTCCTGGTCGATGCTATCCATCGCCTTGAACAGAAGATCGCGCGCCTCGTTGATGTTCTGGCCGCTGGGGCGCGCAGGGGCATCCTCGGGCGCACCGCCGAGGTTTTCTAGATAGATGAAGCGCTTGCAGGCCTGTCGAAATGCCTCGGGCGTTTTTTTGGCACCGATACCGAAAACGTCGAGGCCCTGCTCGCGGATACGGCTGGCCAGCCGGGTAAAATCGCTGTCGGAGGACACCAGCACAAACCCGTCAAAGCGGCCGGAATGCATCAGGTCCATTGCGTCGATCACCAGCGCAATGTCGCTTGCGTTCTTGCCCACCGTATTGGCGGGCTGGTGGTGCGGCACGAGGCCAAATTCGGCCTGAACCTTGTTCCAACCCGTCATCTGCTGCGACGAGAAATCACCGTAGCAGCGGCGCACTGATGCCTCGCCGATGCCCGCGATTTCGTCGAAAATAGCCTTGGTCCATTTGGGCGATGTGTTATCCGCGTCGATGAGGACGGCCAAAAGAGGGGTGCTGTCGCGCATGATGTCGGCTCCTTTTTTTATTCGCCCCTACATGCCCTATCGCTGCGCAAGGGGGAAGCCGCCCTGCACATTTCAGGTAGCGCGGTGCCTACCGGCGGGCGTATTTGTGCCAAGATGGGTATGCGGGGCGAAGCGATGGGGCTGGTCCCCGCAGACGCGCGGCGCTAGTTTGGCGCAATAAGGCAAATTTCACGAGGCAGCGATGACGACGAGACGGGCGATAATCCTGGGTGCAGGCGCGATGGGCTTGCTGGCGGGCTGCGGCGGGACGCGTGGGACGCTGGCCACCCAAAGCGGCACCGCCGGGCTGGAGGCCGCCATGCTGGCGCTGGGTCCGAATGTGGTCCCGGCAGAGGCGGCGCGCGCGGCGCGGATGGCCTATTCTGTATCCGCCGATCTGGCGCGGGAATATGAGATCACCGATCCGCCGCTGGTTCATAACGCCAAGATCAATATCGGCCTGAAGGAACGCGGCCTGTGCTATCACTGGGCGCGCGATATCCAGACGCGCATGACCCACGCACGTTATGCTACGCTGCAATTCGACCGCTTGGTAGCGAATGCAGAGAATCCATTTTTACTAGAACATTCGACAGCTGTGGTTTTTGCACGCGGGGGCAATTGGCGCGATGGTATCGTGCTGGACCCATGGCGCACTGGCGGCACGCTGCACTGGGACCACGTGCTGAGCGACACCAAGTATAACTGGAAACTGCGCGCGGATGTGCCCATCCGCAAGCGGGGCGCGGGCGTATCGCTTGCCCGCGCCGAAGGTTGACGCCTAGCTGCCAATCTTATCTTGCGTCTGCGTGTCGAAATCAGCGGCATCATGGCGCTCGTGCAGCTGCATTTCGGGCTCGCCAAAGCTGCGGTTGACCTTGCGGCCACGCTGCACTGCCGGGCGTGCGTCGATGGCCTTCGACCAGCGCTGAAGATGCTCGTAGCTACCAACATCCAGAAACGTGCCCGCATCATCATAGTTGCGGCCCAGCGCCAGCTGACCGTACCACGGCCAGATCGCCATATCGGCGATGCTGTAGCTGTCTCCGGCGATAAATTCGCGTGTCGCCAGCTGGCGATCCAGCACGTCCATCTGGCGCTTTACCTCCATCGCGAAGCGATTGATGGGGTATTCAAACTTTTCAGGCGCGTAGGCATAAAAATGGCCAAAGCCGCCGCCCAGATAGGGAGCGCTACCCATCTGCCAGAAAAGCCAGTTCAGCGTCTCAGTCCGCGCCGCGCCCGAGGCAGGCAGGAATGCGCCATATTTTTCCGCCAGATGCATCAGGATCGAGCCGCTCTCGAATACGCGCACGGGTGTCTCGCGAGAGCGGTCCAGCAGCGCAGGAATCTTGGAGTTCGGGTTAATGTCGACGAACCCGCTGCCAAACTGGTCGCCCTCGCCAATATCTATCAGCCACGCGTCGTATTCGGCGTCATGACCTGCGGCCAGCAATTCCTCGAACATGATTGTGACCTTCACGCCATTTGGCGTGGCCAGCGAATAGAGTTGGAAGGGATGCTTTCCTACGGGCAGTTCCTTGTCATGCGTGGCGCCGGCGATGGGCCGGTTAGTGCTGGCGAATTTGCCGCCATTCTCGGCGTCCCATGTCCAGACCTTGGGCGGGGTATAGGTGGTATCGGCCATTTAACGGCTCCTTTGCGGATAATGCGTTGGGGCAGAACTTATTCTGCATGAGGCTGGGCGCAAGGGGCGCGGCGCACATGGACTGTGCGCAAATGTTTGCGCGAAATAATACTGGGGCGGTCTGACAGGACCGCCCCAACATTTTTTCAGACCGATCAAGGCGACTTAGTAAACCACCACGCTCCGGATGCTCTCGCCTGCATGCATCATCTCAAAGCCCTTGTTGATGTCCTCCAGCTTGAGGATATGGGTGATCATCGGGTCAATCTCGATCTTGCCGTCCATGTACCAATCGACAATCTTGGGCACATCCGTGCGGCCACGCGCGCCGCCGAATGCCGTGCCCTTCCACGTCCGGCCCGTGACCAGTTGGAAGGGGCGAGTGGCGATTTCGGCGCCTGCGGGGGCAACACCGATGATGATGCTCTCGCCCCAGCCCTTGTGCGATGCCTCTAGCGCGGTGCGCATGACGCCCACATTGCCAGTTGCATCAAAGGTATAGTCGCCACCGCCGCGCGTCAGTTCGACTAGGTGGCCGACCAGATCGCCCTTAACCTCGTTCGGGTTGACGAAGTCGGTCATGCCAAACCGCGTGGCCATTTCCACCTTGCCCGGGTCGATATCGACGCCGACGATCTGGTCGGCGCCAGCAAGTCGCAGACCTTGAATGACGTTCAGACCGATCCCGCCAAGGCCAAAGACGATCGCGCGGCTGCCGATTTCGACCTTGGCGGTGTTAATCACCGCGCCGATGCCGGTGGTCACGCCGCAGCCGATGTAGCAGATTTTATCAAACGGGGCGTCCTTGCGCACCTTGGCCAGCGCGATTTCGGGCAAAACCGTGTGGTTCGCGAAGGTCGAGCAACCCATGTAATGCAGGATCGGCGTGCCATCCAGCATCGAGAACCGGCTGGTCCCATCGGGCATCACGCCCTTGCCTTGTGTCTCACGGATCGACTGGCAAAGGTTCGTCTTGGGGTTCAGGCAATACTCGCAGGTCCGGCATTCCGGCGTATAAAGCGGGATCACGTGATCACCCACCTCCAGCGAGGTCACGCCCTCGCCAATCTCCAGCACCACGCCCGCGCCCTCATGGCCCAGAATGGCCGGAAACGCGCCTTCGGGATCGGCGCCCGACAGGGTGAAATCATCGGTGTGGCACAGGCCCGTCGCCTTGATCTCTACCAGAACCTCACCCTTTTTAGGGCCGTCCAGATTAACCTCCATGATCTCCATGGGCCTGCCAGCCTCAACTGCCACCGCTGCTGTCGTACGCATGATAACGTTCCTTCAAGTAAGTTTCGCGTTTAGGGTGACTTTGCGGGAATTTCCGTGCGGTTTCAACACGGCAAAGATAAAGGGTTGGAATGCCGCGCCCTGAGGCGCAATCTATCATCTGAACACCAAGGAGATTTCCATGCCCCGCCTCATGCGCACCGCCTGTCTGCTCGTTCCCGCTGCCTTCGCACTGGCAGCTTGCCAGTCTACTGCCGCCAATAATCCCGCCCCAAGCAGCCCGGGCCGTGACACCTGCGGTGCGTCCGCGTATTCGGACCGGATCGGACAAAAACATGCGCAGTTCGATTTCAGCGCGCCAAACCGCCCTGTGCGGGTATTGGGGCCGGATACGCAGATGACGATGGATTACCGTATCGACCGGCTGAACGTCGACACGGACGCAGCGGGCCGGATCACACGCATCTGGTGCGGTTGACCCCTACCCATCGTACTTAGCGCGCCGCGATCCCGGCGCGGTTTGGGCTTGATCCGGCGCAAAATCGGGGCAAGTCTGGCCGTATGACCTTTCAGTCCACTTCATCCGGTTTCGGCACCCCCGATCAGGTTGCATTCCACCGCACAGAACTGGGCGTGATCCTGTCGCTGTATGGCCGCATGGTCGCGGCCGGTGAGTGGCGCGACTACGGCATTTCCAGCCTTCGCGAGGTGGCGATATTTTCGGTCTTCAGGCGCACGGCAGAGCATCCACTATACCGCATAGAAAAGCGGCCCAAACTGCGGGGCAAGCAGGGGCAATATGCCGTGATCGGCATGGATGGCCAGATCCTGAAGCGCGGCACGGACCTGCGCCAAGTGCTGCGCGTGTTGGAGCGAAAGCTGATCCGTGCGGTGAACTAGATGAGGCTTGGGCACGCGATATTTCAGGCGAAAAATCACGCTATCGGCGTGTGCGACAAAAGCATGGTATGGCAGGGCGGGTCTGCCTCTATACTGAGGACGACATGAGCGCGCTTTTCCGCGCTGCGGGTTTCGCTGCCGAGAAGATTTTCGTCCGCGTTCGGCAACGTGAAGGCGGTTTTCAGCAAACCGGGATGATCCCAATGGAGCGCTACGATGCCTGTTGAGACCTACTTGCTCTACCTCGCTGCCGTCGCCGTATTCTTTGCCACGCCGCCTGATACCAGCCAGCTGCTCATCATATCGAACGCGATCCGCCATGGCCTGCGCCGTAGCATTTGGACTATCTTCGGCGACCTGTCGGCGAACGCGATCCAGATGACTGCCGCTGCCTTCGGCCTTGCCGCGATCATCGCCACCTCGGCCACTGCCTTTGCGTGGATCAAGTGGCTGGGGGTTGCCTACCTCGCGTGGATCGGTCTGCAACTGATCCTGTCCAAGGGCGGCGCGGAGGGCGCAAAGGCCGCGCAGAACGGCGCCGCGCAGCTTTATCGGCAGGGGTTTTTCACCTCGATGGCCAATCCCTTCGCGGTTGTCTTCTTTGGCGCGCTTTTCCCGCAATTCATAAATCCCGCCGCGCCGGTCCTGCCGCAACTGGCGATTCTTGGCGGCACTTACCTAGTGGTCGACGGCGCGATCCTGATGCTGTGGGGGTGGCTCGGCACGCGAGCCGCGGGCGCTTTGCGCGGATCGCGCTTTGCGCTGGTGAACAAGCTGTGCGGCACCTTGATGCTGGCCGGGGCCGCGATGCTGGCGCTCAAAGATATGCGCCCCGCGCGGTGATCTGACGCGGCGCTACTGCCGCCAGTCAAAGAACCCCGTCCCAGCCTCTTTCAGCATGTCCGCAGCCATTGCGCGGCCCAGTTCGGCACCATCGGCGATGGGCGCGCTGCGCGCGTCCTTGATGCTTTGCGATCCGTCAGGCCTCAACACCTCGCCGCGCAGATGCAGCGTGCTGCCGTCCAGCACCGCCAGCCCGGCAATCGGCGTCTCGCAGGACCCATCAAGGGCGGCCAGAAACGCGCGCTCGGCGGCCAGCTGTTGGCCCGTCATCTCATCGTGGATCGCGCTTAGCATTTCGGCGGCGCGCGGGTCATTCGCGCGACGTTCAATTCCAATGGCGCCCTGCGCGATGGCAGGCAGCATCTCGGACGGGTCCAGCGCGCCGCGCGCCACTTCGCTGCGCCCCAGCCTGTTCAGCCCTGCCATAGCGAGGAAGGTGCAAGTCGCCACGCCGCCATCCAGCTTTTTCAGCCTTGTCTGTACATTGCCGCGAAATTCGACCACCTCCAGATGTGGATAGGCGACCAGCACCTGCGCCCGGCGGCGCAGGGACGACGTGCCGACCATGGCCCCTTCGGGCAGGTCCGTTAGGCTCGCATAGGCGGGCGACACGAACCCGTCGCGCACGTCCTCGCGCGGCAGATATGTGTCCAGCAGCAGGCCGCCCGGCTGCAGGGTCGGCATGTCCTTCATCGAATGGATCGCGATGTCGATGGCGCCCGACAGCAGCGCATCCTCAATCTCGCGCGTAAAAAGCCCCTTGCCGCCGATATCCTTGAGCGGGCGGTCGATGATACGGTCGCCCGTCGTCTTGATCGCCACGATCTCGAACGCCTCAAAGGGCAGATCGAACGCCTTTGCGAGGCGCTCGCGAGTCTCGTTCGCCTGCGCAAGCGCCAGCGGAGAGCCGCGCGTGCCCAGTTTCAATGGGTTCATCGGGGTGGGTAATTGCAATGTCATGCGGGCGGTTTAAGTGTGCAAGGCGCGCAGGGCAAGAGATGCCGCGCTTGACATCTCCCGCGCCGGGCGACTTGACATCGCGCGCCTTCGGCGCGACCACCGCCCCAAACGAGAGGACGCATCATGGCCCATCAGAAATCAGACAAGACGATCCTACGCGCATTGGCGGGCGAGACACAGGCAACTCCGCCGATCTGGATGATGCGCCAGGCCGGCCGCTACCTGCCAGAATACAAAGCCACGCGCGCCAAGGCCGGCGACTTCCTTTCGCTGTGCTACAACCCGGAATTGGCGACCGAAGTGACGCTGCAACCGATCCGGCGCTTTGGCTTTGACGGTGCGATCCTCTTTGCCGATATCTTGCTGGTGCCTCAGGCCCTGGGGGCAGATCTGTGGTTCGTCACTGGCGAGGGGCCGCGCCTGTCGACCATTACCGGCGAGGCTGAATTGGCGCAATTGCGTAGCGTAGATGACATTCACGAGACGCTGTCGCCGATCTATCAAACCGTGCGCAACCTGCGGCAGGAGCTGCCAAAGGAGACGACGCTGATCGGATTCGCGGGTGCGCCATGGACCGTTGCGACCTACATGATCGCGGGCAAGGGCACGCCGGATCAAGGCCCGGCGCACGAGCTGAAAGGGACGCATCCGGCTGTGTTCGACGCGCTGATCGCGCGCATAACCGAGGCGACGATAGAATACCTCAGTGCCCAGATCGACGCGGGCGCCGAGGTCATCAAGCTGTTCGACAGCTGGGCCGGATCGCTGAAGGGGCCAGACTTTCATCGCTATGCGCTGGAGCCGACGCGGCAGATCATCGCAGCCCTCAAGCTGCGCCATCCGGACACGCCCATCATCGCATTCCCGCGTCAGGCCGGAGACAATTACATCGGGTTTCACGAGGCGACTGGCGCAGATTGCGTGGCGGTCGACGATTCGGTTTCGGCCGAGTGGATGGCCGAGCATGTGCAGCCCGGCGGCTGCGTTCAGGGCAATCTGGCCTCGCGCCACATGGTAACAGGCGGCAAGGATCTGGTGTACAAGACGCAGCGCATCGTCCGTGCGCTGGGGGGTGGCCCGCATATCTTTAACCTCGGCCACGGGATCACGCCCGATGCGGACCCGGACAATGTGCAGTTGATGATCGACACCGTGCGAGGCGCCTAAATCACTTCCACCTGCGCAGCCTAGTGGGCGTCTTTGAATGACCTAGATGGCCTTTCAGGCACCCAAGCGATGAGCTTGGCCAGCCGGGGATGCGCCCTCTGAAATGGGCCTCTCGCAGATCAGGCATATAGGGCGCGGGCCTTCTATCGCTTGATCCTTCGGCCACTTACGCCCAAGAGGATGGCACGGCATCCCGCATAGGCAAGAGGCCACCCATGGAAAATTCCCCTACCGCACTCGTGATCGGCGCCGGCCCAGCCGGGCTAATGGCAGCCGAGGCGTTGGCCGCCGCAGGCCATGCAGTCACCATCGCCGAGGCCAAGCCGTCGCCTGCCCGCAAGTTTTTGATGGCGGGTAAATCCGGCCTGAACCTGACCAAGGCCGAGGACATGGACGCTTTCCTCGCCGCCTATGGCGCAGATGCCGAATGGCTGCACCCAGTCTTGGGTTCCTTTGGACCGAACGAGGTACAGGCGTGGGCGCAGGACCTGGGCCAGCCGCTGTTCACAGGATCGACAGGCCGAGTTTTTCCGAAGGCGATGAAGGCGTCGCCGCTGCTGCGCGCTTGGCTGTCTCGGCTGAACGAGATGAGCGTGCGGATCGAACGCCGCTGGCGCTGGCAGGGTTGGGAGGGAGATGCCGTCCTAATTGACACGCCCGAGGGCGCACGCCAACTGGCACCCCGCGTCACCGTTTTGGCCTGTGGCGGCGCCAGCTGGGCGCGGTTGGGATCAGACGGCGCGTGGGCCGCGCCGCTCTTGGATCAGGTCACACCATTTCAGCCTGCGAACATGGGCTTTGCGATCGAATGGTCGCCGCATATGCAGCGGCATCTGGGCGCGCCAGTCAAAGGGATCGCGCTCAGCGCGGGCAACCAGACTTCGCGCGGCGAGATCGTGCTGAGCCGCGATGGGATTGAGGGCGGCGGCATTTATGAGGTGTCGCGCGCCATGCGTGGCGGCGCGCCCCTGACGGTGGACTTGATGCCGGATTTGACCGTGGAGGACCTGCGCAAGCGTCTAACCCGTCCGCGCGGCAAGGAAAGCATGGCCAATCATCTGCGCAAGGCTCTGAAATGGACGCCGGAAAAGCAGGCGCTGCTGATGGAATTCGCGCGGCCGCTTCCCGCCGACGTGGCCCACCTTATCAAAGCGCTGCCAATCACGCATCATGGCCCATTGCCCATCGATCAGGCGATTTCGACGGCGGGCGGCCTCCGGATTGATGCGCTGGATGGTGCACTGATGCTGAAATCGCGCCCGGGCACGTTCGCGGCAGGTGAAATGCTGGACTGGGAGGCACCAACCGGCGGCTATCTGATCAGCGCGAGCCTTGCGACCGGATTGCATGCCGGGCGCAGCGCGGCCGCGTGGCTGGCGCGCTAGACCACCTCGCCCGCATCCATTCGGCCAAGGAAATTGCTGGCAGTCTCTAACACCTCGGCGCGCCGGGCCTCATCCATCTTGTCCCACGTGCGATAGATCATGCCCATCCGGTGATTGCCTTGAAAACGCTCGCGATGCCGATCCAGAAAATGCCAGTAAAGCGTGTTGAACGGGCAAGATTGTTCGCCTGTTTTATCCTTGACTGAATAAGCGCAGTCGCCACAATAATCGGACATCTTGTTGATATAATTACCGGAACTGACATACGGCTTTGACGCGATCATGCCGCCATCGGCCCATTGGCTCATCCCGATCACGTTCGGCGCCTCAACCCATTCATATGCGTCGATATAGACCGCCAGATACCATTCATGCACCTCGCGCGGCGCTATCCCGGCGAGCAAGGCGAAGTTGCCCGTCACCATCAGGCGTTGGATATGGTGGGCATAAGCCTCTTCCCGCGTCTGGCCAATGCTGTGCGCCATGCAATTCATCCGCGTCTCGCCGCCCCAATACATCCACGGCAGCGCACGGTCGTGATTCAGCGCATTTCGCCCGGTATAGTCCGGCCCCTCGCGAAAATAGATGCCGCGCATGTATTCACGCCAGCCGATGATCTGGCGGATGAACCCTTCGGCAGCGTTGATCGGCACATGCCCCTCACGCCACGCCGCCTCGATGCGTTGGCACACCTCCAGAGGGTTAAGGAGGCCCAAATTGATGTAGGGCGACAACAGCGAATGGTGCAAAAACCGATCATCGCGCAGCATCGCGTCCTGATAATCGCCGAACCCCTCCAAGAGGTTACGCACGAAGTGATCTAGCGCCCGCAGCGCCTGACCGCGCGTGACGGCGAAATGAAACGGACGCAGAGCGCCGAAATTGTCCGAAAAACGTGCCTCGACCAGTGCAAGCACCTCCTCGGTCACATCATCTGGGGTGAACTGCATCGGCGCGCTGCGCAGCAAATCCGCCTTGGCGCGCTTGCGATTGTCGTGGTCGTAATTCCACTTGCCGCCCGCAGGGTCATCCCCGTCCATCATCAGCCCAGTCTTGCGCCGCATCAGGCGATAGAAATACTCCATCCGTAGCTCTTTGCGGCCCTCCGCCCACGCGTCGAACTCCGCCAAGGACGCGATAAAGCGGTCGTCTGCCAGCTGGCGCACCTTAAGTGGCATATCCTCCAGCGCCTCTATGAGGCGCCATTCGCCGGGCCGCGTGACTATGACATCGCTCGCGCCAAGCGCGTCCGCCCGGCGCAGCAATTCACCCGGAATCGTGCCGGAATTGTCTGGATCGTCCAGCCGGGAATACGCCACTGTCCAGCCATCGGCCTCTAGGCCAGCCGCGAAATGCCGCATCGCGGACAGCACCAGCGCAATCTTCTTGGGATGGTGGGGGACATAACCTGTCTCACCGTCGACCTCGGCCATCACGACGATATCTCGCGTCTTGTCGGCCGTAGCCAGCGCGCTCAGATCCTCGCTTAGCTGATCGCCGAGGATTAGCACTAGACGCGGCGTCACCATGCGACCTGTTCGCCCTGCCAGTCGTAGAACTTGCCGCTATCGTCCGGGCCCAGCCCCTCAAGCACCGCCAGCAGGTTATGCGCCGCCTCCTCCGGCTCTACCGTTTTGTGGCGCCCAGCGTATTTGGCGGTAAAGTCGGTCGCGACCGTGCCGGGATGCAGCGCAACGCACACGGCCTCGCGGTGAGTGCGCTTTAGCTCAATCGCGGCGCTGTGGATCATCTGATTAAGCGCAGCCTTGGCCGTGCGGTACGAATACCAACCACCGATTTTATTATCGCCGATAGACCCGACGCGCGCGGACAGCGCCGCGAAACACGACGGCCCTTTGCGCGGCAACAGGGGCAGCGCGTGTTTCATCACCAGCGACGGGCCGATGCAATTGACGGCAAACTGGCCTGACATCGACTGTGCGGTGACCTCCTTCAGCGCCTTCTCTGGCTCGGCGCCGCCGACTACCAGCGCCCCGGTTGCGACAAAGATCAGTTGGTATTCGCCAGTCGCCTTGCCCAGCGCCGCCTTGACGCTGGCCTCGTCGGTGACATCCAGACCGTCTGCGCTTCGCGACAAGGTCGTCACCTCACTGCCGTTATCCTGAAGTTTTGCGGTGATCGCGCTGCCGATGCCGCCAGACGCGCCGATAATGAGGGTTCTATGTGCCATATCGGTGATGGTAGAGGCGCGGCGCGCCGCTTCAACGGCAACTATCGAAAAAACCGTCTTTTCATCACAGCCCTCTTTGCGTAACGTGCTTCTCATGAAAACGGCGCAGCATATCACACCAGACGTACACGGCCCTCGCCGTGCGCTGCGTGCTGCCCTCCTGCTGCTAGCCCGCCTCTGAGCGTGCCTGTCCGGCGCGAACGCTCAGAGGATGTGCCAACGCGCGCCGGATAATTACGCACCGGACCAGCCTCAGGACAACCCTTCATGCACAAGATCAACCTTGCCGAAAAACTGGCGCAGTTTGATACCCATTGGGACCCCAAAGTCGTGGCCAACTCCGGAAACAGCGGCGCCTCAGCGGCGGCCAAAGACCATATTTGAACGGAAAATTCACATGACCGATAGCAGCAAAGACCGCGTCTACATCTTTGACACCACCCTGCGCGATGGCGAGCAATCGCCCGGCGCGACAATGACCCACGCCGAAAAGCTGGAGCTTGCGCAGTTGCTGGACGAGATGGGCGTCGACATCATCGAGGCGGGATTTCCCATCGCCTCCGAGGGTGATTTCCGCGCCGTTTCAGAGATCGCCAAGCGGTCGCAAAACGCCGTCATCTGCGGCCTTGCCCGCGCCAACCTGCGCGACATCGACCGCTGCTGGGAGGCGGTGAAACACGCGCGCCAGCCGCGCATCCACACCTTTATCGGCACGTCGCCGCTGCACCGCGCGATCCCAAACCTCGACAAGGACCAGATGGCTGAACGTATCCACGAGACGGTGACGCATGCCCGCAACCTGTGCGATAACGTGCAATGGTCGCCGATGGACGCGACCCGGACCGAGTGGGACTATCTGGCCCGCACCGTCGAGATCGCGATCAAGGCAGGCGCGACGACGGTCAATATCCCCGACACGGTCGGCTATACTGCCCCGGCCGAATCCGCCGAACTTATCCGCCGCCTCATCAACGAAGTGCCCGGCGCGGACGAGATCATATTTGCCACCCATTGCCACAACGATCTGGGCATGGCGACGGCCAACTCCCTCGCCGCTGTGGATGGCGGCGCGCGCCAGATCGAGTGCACGATCAACGGTCTGGGCGAGCGTGCGGGCAATACCGCGCTGGAAGAGGTCGTGATGGCCATGAAGGTGCGCGGCGATATCATGCCCTACACCACCCGCGTCGACACAACCAAGCTGATGAACATCTCGCGCCGCGTTGCGACTGTCAGCGGCTTCGCCGTGCAGTTCAACAAGGCGATCGTGGGCAAGAACGCGTTTGCGCACGAGAGCGGCATCCATCAGGACGGCATGCTGAAAAACGCCGAGACGTTCGAAATCATGCGCCCGGAGGATGTAGGCCTGACCGAGACGAACATTGTCATGGGCAAGCATTCGGGCCGCGCTGCCCTGCGCTCGAAGCTGAAAGATCTCGGCTATGAGTTGGCTGACAACCAGCTAAACGACGTGTTTGTTCGGTTTAAGGAGTTGGCCGACCGCAAGAAGGAGGTCTATGACGAAGACCTCATCGCGCTGGCCACCACCGATGCCGCCGAGGATGAAAACCGCCTTGTCATCAAATCGCTGCGCGTCGTCTGCGGCACCGAGGGGCCACAATCAGCCGCCCTGACGATGGAGATTGACGGCGCCTCCCACAGCACCGAGGCGACGGGCGATGGCCCGGTCGATGCCTGCTTTAACGCGGTCAAGAACCTCTTTCCGCATGACGCGCGCCTGCAGCTTTATCAGGTACACGCCGTAACAGAGGGAACCGATGCGCAAGCCACTGTGAGCGTACGGATGGAGGAAGGCGGGCGGATTGTGACCGGGCAATCGGCCGACACCGATACCGTGGTGGCATCAGCCAAGGCATACGTCCACGCCCTCAGCCGCCTGATCGTGCGCCGCGAAAAGGCGGGCAAAGACACGCCCGAGGTCAGCTACAAGGACGTGGGCTGAACTCAATGCGCCTGCGCGGGGACTATTCCCGCGCAGGCGCACGCGTTAGCTGACAATCATGTACATCTTGCGCAGCTTTTCGGTGATTTCCCACACCACGTGCTGCCCCTTGGCGATATAGAATGTATCGCCCGGCCCAAAGGACTCGGCGCTGCCGTCCTTCTGCGTCAGCGTGACTGCACCCGAAACCACAGTCATCATCTCGTGCACTGGCCACGATTCAACGACTTCGCGGCAAGGGGCACATTCCCACGTGCCGACCGAGATGCTCTCGTCTGCCGTCTCGAAATGCGTGTGATTTCCCTCGGACGTATCATCGGTGGTGAACGCGTCTGCGCCTGTTAGCGCCGACGGCTCCATCGCTGGGCTGGGTGCAATGCGAAAACTATGCTGGGTCATTCGTTATCATCCTTCATGTTTGATTTTGCCGCGTCGTCCGCCCACTCCCATGGCCGGGTAAACTCGCCCAGAACGGACGCGACGCGGGCATCGTCTTTGCCGCCCGCGAGCAACGCGACGAGGCCGCGCTTCTTGTCGTCAATCACCTTAGTTACGCGGGCCTCGCAACCCTCCTTCTTCAACGCCGCGTTATAGACGCGGGTGATGGCGAGTTTGCGTAGGTCTGGTTTAAACACCTTGCCAACCGCCGTCTTCGGCAGCTCGTCCAGTATCTCGATGTATTTTGGCACGGCGGCACGCTCGCGCACGCGCTGCTTGCAATGCTCCAGCAAAGTCTCGGGCGTGGCATCGCCGCCCTCTACCAGCTCGACATACGCGCAAGGCAGCTCGCCCGAATGCGCGTCAGGCTGTCCAATAGCGCCCGCGCCCGCGACGGCGGGATGGGCCATCAGCGCCTCCTCGATATCAGCGGGGTCGATGTTATGGCCGCCGCGAATGATTAGATCCTTTGAGCGGCCAGTGATCCAAAGATACCCGTCCTCGTCGATACGGCCCAAATCGCCGGTGCGCAGGTAGTCGCCATGGTACAGATCACGGTTTCGCGCAGGGTCCGTATAGGTATTGCCGGGCCATACGCCGGGGTTCGAAATGCAAATCTCGCCCACCTCATCAGTCCCGCAACGCACCGGGCCGTCATCGGTGTTACGCAGTATCCGCACGTCCGTGTAAGGCAGCGGTATCCCGACCGAGCCCACCTTTTTGGTACCCTCGGGCGGATTGACCGCAACAAGGCACGTCACTTCGGTCAGGCCATAGCCTTCGATTACGGTCATACCTGTCGCGCTTTCGAACCGCTTGAACAGCTCCAGCGGCATCGGTGCGCTACCGGAAAACGCGTTCTTTACGCGGCTGATATCGGCATCCACCTTGCACTGCATCAGGGCGGCGACGGCGGTGGGCACGGTGATAACAAAGGTCACGCCCCAGCGCTCGCACAGCTTCCAGAAATTGGAGACGACACCCTCGCCGCGGTAGCCCGCAGGCGTCGGCAGGATCACATGCGCGCCCGATTTCAGCGCTGACATCAGTACAACGTGGCAGGCGAACACGTGGAACAGCGGCAGCGGGCACATGATGACATCTGTCTCTTCGAACAGCAGGCGATCGCCGAGCCAGCCGTTATAGATCATGCCCGAATAGCGGTGCTGCGCCATTTTGGGCATCCCGGTGGTGCCGCCAGTGTGGAAATAGGCGCCGACGCGGTCGCGGCCTCCATCGTCAAAGCTAAGCGTATTCGGCTGGCGCGCGACCTCGCGCGCATAGCTCAGTACGTTAGCGCGGTGCGTGCCGGTATCCTTGGGCCTCAGGAGCGGAACGATCCAGCTTTTTGGTGGGCGCAGATAGCGGTTCAGGTCGATCTCTAGCACCGTGCCCACACGCGGCGCATGGCGGACAGCCTCCGCAGTCTTTGCAGCGATGTCGGTTTTGGGAAATGCTTTCAGCGTTACAACGACGCACGCGCGTGTCTCGCGCAGAAGTGCTGCAATTTGTTCCGGCTCCAGCAGCGGATTTATCGGTGCGGCGATGCCTGCGATCATCGCGCCCAGTGTCGCGGCTGCCGTCTCTAGGCTGTTCGGCAGGACCAGTGCCACCGCGTCGCCCTCCTGTATCCTGAGACTGCGAAAGAGGTTCGCAGCGCGGCACACTTCTGCATGAAATTCGGACCAGGTCAGCGTCTGAGCCGGATCGCGCGCACCGGCAGTCAACTGATAGCTGATCGCAGGACGCGCAGGATGCGCGCGGGCCGTGTCGCGTAGCATTTGGTACACGGTTTCAGGGCGTTGGCGCGCGCCCCATGGCATTTCATTTTGAATATCCAGCGCGTCCTGCCGTACCGCAAATGTCATCACGCTCTCCTCTTTTGCGCCCGGCGCGCCGCCCGCGCCAGAACGGGCAGAATGGGCGTGATTGGAAGCCTGTG
>JAGXGX010000066.1 GCA_024636515.1 Roseovarius sp. | reverse complement strand
GGCACGTAGTAGTGCCTGTGCGTATTCGGTCTGAGGGCGTTCGAACAGATCCGCAGCACTACCCGCCTCGATCACGTCGCCCTGCTTCATCACCATGATTTTGTGACTCATCGCGCGCACGACCGCGAGGTCGTGACTGATAAAGAGGTAGGCCAGCCCATATTTCACCTGCAAACGGCGCAGAAGATCAACAATTTGTACCTGCACAGTCATGTCCAGCGCACTGGTCGGCTCGTCCAGCACCAGCAGCTTGGGGCGCAGGATCATGGCGCGCGCGATGGCAATGCGCTGCCGTTGCCCGCCCGAGAATTCATGCGGATAGCGGTCCATCGAACCTTGAGGCAGTTCCACCTCGCTCATCACCTCGGCAACCAACTCGCGCACGGGCCGCCCGCCCGGATTGCCATGCACGCCCAGCCCCTCAGCAATAATTTCGGCGCAGGTCATGCGCGGTGATAGGCTACCGTAGGGATCCTGAAATACGATCTGCATGTCGGCGCGGCGGCGGCGCAGCCTGCGGGTCGACCAGCTATTCACGTCCTCACCCATAAAGGTGATACGTCCGTCCGATCCGATCAGGCGCATGATCGCCAGCGCCAGCGTCGTCTTGCCCGATCCACTCTCGCCCACGATTCCCAGCGTCTCGCCAGCGCGGACCGACAGGCTGGCATCATTGACTGCCTTCACATGGCCGACTGTCTTTTTCAAAAATCCCTTCTGGATTGGAAACCAGACGCGCAAATTCTCGGTCTCGGCGATCACCGGCGCGCCGTCTGGAACCGGCTCAGGCCGCCCGGCGGCCTGCGCGCCCAGCAGCTTTTGAGTATATTCGTGCTGCGGGTTGTCGAACACCTCGGCGGTAGTGCCCGCCTCGACGATCATCCCGTCCTTCATCACGCAGACTTTGTCGGCGATGCGCCGCACGATGGACAGATCGTGAGTGATAAAGAGCAGCCCCATGTCGCGGCTCTTGAGCTCGGCCAGCAAGTCCAGGATCTGCGCCTGAATGGTCACGTCCAGTGCCGTCGTCGGCTCGTCCGCGATCAGGATGTCGGGCTTGTTTGCCAACGCCATGGCGATCATCACGCGCTGCCGCTGCCCGCCGGACAGCTGGTGAGGATAAGCGCCCAGACGGCTTTCTGCGTCGCGAACACCCACTTCGTTCAGCAGTTCGATGATGCGCGCGCGGGCCTCGGCGCCGGTAAGGCCCTGATGCAGCGCCAGCGACTCAGCCAGCTGCTTTTCCAGCGTGTGAAGCGGGTTCAACGACGTCATCGGCTCCTGAAAGATAAAGCTGATATCGTTGCCGCGCACTTTGCGTAGCAATCGCCCCGGCGCGCCGATCATCTCCTGCCCGTCGTACTTCACGCTGCCGCCCACTTCGGCCGAGTCGCCCAGCAGCGAAACCGTGCTCAGCGCGGTCACAGACTTGCCTGAGCCGCTCTCGCCCACCAAGGCAACAGTCTCGCCCCGGTCCACGGTAAAGCTGACGCCATGCACGCAGCGCGTTAGCTGCCCGTCTTGGCGAAAGGCTATCGTCAGGTTCTCGACTTGTAGCAGGCTCATTGAAACGTCTTTCTGGGGTCGAACGCATCGCGCACGCCCTCAAAGATAAAGACCAGTAGCGAGAGCATGATCGCAAAAGCGAAAAACGCGGTAAACGCCAGCCACGGCGCCTGTAGGTTCTGCTTGGCCTGCAATGTCAGCTCACCCAGACTGGGCGACGAGGACGGCAGGCCAAAGCCAAGAAAGTCCAGCCCGGCCAGCAAGCTAATCGTGCCGGTAATTACAAAAGGCAGCATCGTCAGCGTCGCAACCATCGCATTGGGCAGCATGTGCCTGAACATGATCCGCGCATTGCTGACGCCCAGCGCCTTGGCCGCCCGCACATATTCAAGGTTGCGCGCGCGCAGGAACTCGGCCCGCACGACGCCCACCAGCGCCATCCAGCCAAAAAGAACGGTGATCGCGACGAGTAGCCAGAACCCCCTTGGCAATATCGCGAAGAGGATGATGATGACATATAGCTGCGGTGTGGCGGCCCAAATCTCGATAAAGCGCTGGAACGTCAGGTCCAGCCAGCCGCCAAAATAGCCCTGAACGGCCCCCGCCGCGATGCCCACCACAGAGGCCAGCGTCGTGACGATCAGCGTAAACAGCACCGATAGGCGGAAGCCGTAGATAACCCGCGCCAGTACGTCCCGCTTGGTATTGTCGGTGCCCAGCAGGTTTTGCGCATTCGGCGGCAGCGGCGCCGCGCCGGGACGGTCGACAGGCGTATCGTAGCTGTAGGGAATGGGCGGCCAGATGGCCCAGCCGCGTGCGATCTGCTCGCCCTCGACCACGCCGTCGGCGGCGTCGATGATCACCCCTTCGGGATCGTCAAAACATATGTCCAGCCCGCCGGACGCAATCAGGCAGCGAACCTCGGGATCGCGATAAACCGCCTCGGTTTTAAAGTCGCCGCCGAATTCCGTTTCGGGATAAAAATTGAATATCGGCGCATAAAGCTCGCCCCGGTACTGCACCAAGATCGGCTTGTCATTCGCCAGAAACTCGGCGCACAGGCTTAGTCCGAATATGATCGCAAACAGGATTAGCGACCAGAACGCGCGCCGATTACGCCGAAAATTGCGCCACCGGCGCTGGTTGAGCGGTGAAAGTCGCAACGGCACTACCCTTCCCGCTTCTCGAAATCGATGCGCGGATCGACCAGCACATACATTAAATCGCTAAAGATATTGACCACTAGCCCGATCAGACCAAACAAAAACAGTGTTCCGAACATCACCGGGTAGTCGCGGCCAACAGCGGCCTCGAAGCCGAGCCGACCCAATCCGTCCAGTGAGAAGATCGTCTCGATCAACACCGACCCACCAAAGAAGATGCCGATGAACACCGTTGGAAACCCCGCAATAACGATCAGCATCGCGTTGCGAAACACATGACCATAAAGAACGCGCTTCTCGCTTAGCCCCTTAGCGCGGGCGGTCATCACGTATTGCTTCTTTACCTCATCCAAGAAGCTGTTTTTTGTCAGAAGCGTCAGCGTGGCAAAGGCGGCAATGGTGCTGGCCAGCACCGGCAGCGCGATGTGCCACAGATAATCCAGCGCCTTGCCGACCAGACTATACGTCTCAAACTCGTCCGAGGTCAGGCCGCGCAGTGGGAATATCTTCCAATAGCTGCCGCCCGCGAACAACACGAGTAGCATGATCGCAAATAGAAACGCCGGAATCGCGTAAGCCACGATGATGATGCCGCTGGTCCATGTATCAAAGCTGCTGCCGTCGCGCACCGCCTTGGCCACGCCCAGCGGGATCGAGATCAGATAGGCGATCAGCGTCGACCACAGACCCAGCGATATCGACACCGGCATTTTCTCCAGCACCAGATCCGTTACGTTGATCTTGCGAAAGTAGCTCTCGCCGAAATCGAAATGCATGTAGTTCCACATCATCAGCGCAAACCGCTCCAATGGTGGCTTGTCGAGGCCGAACTGCTCCTCCAGTTCTTTGATCATTTCGGGCGGCAGACCGCGCGCGCCGACATATCGACTATCGGCGCCCCCGGCGCCCATGTCGGCGCCCGCGTCGCCCGCGCCGCCGGCAAAGCTGTCAAAGACGTCGCCCTTGCCTTGCATGTTCGCAATGGCTTGCTCGACCGGGCCACCCGGCACGAACTGCACGAGGGCAAAATTGATGATCATGATCCCGATTAGCGTGGGGATGATCAGCAATAGCCGCCGCAAGATATATGCCCCCATACCGGCGCTACCTCAGCGCGCCAGCCGCATCCAGCGCGGCGGCCTTATCCGCATCCACCCACCAGAAATCAAGCGCGCCCAGCGCGTAGGGCGGAATAACGTCCGGGTGGGAGAACTTGTCCCAATACGCAACCCAGTAAGCGTCATTATACCAGACAGGGATCATAAACCGCTCGTATCTCAACGCGCGATCTAGCGCCATTAGCGCGGCATCCTGCATTTCGGCGTCATTGGTTTCAAGCGAAGCATTGATGATCGCGTCCACCATCGGGCTAGCAAGGCCGGCGGGATTGAACAGGCTGAACGACGCCTCTTGGCTGCCAAAACGCTGCATCAGGCCGGTTCCCGGCTCAAGGAATGACGAGTAGTTGTCGAACACCAAATCATAGTCGCGGTCGCGGCTGCGCAGGGTGTATTGCGACGGATCAATCTTCTCCATACGAGCGTCGATACCCATTGCCTTGAGGTTATTGATAAAGTTCTCAACAACCGCGCCGATGGTGGCAGACCCCGATGATGGCAGCGGAAATTCGATACTCAAAAGCTCGCCCGCCGCATTGCGGCGCATTCCGCCATCGCCCACCGGCCAGCCGGCCTCATCCAGCAACTTCATCGCGCGGCGCAGGTTGCGCCGGTCGGTCAAGCGGCTCGCATCCGAGGTGTGGGCAACAACCGCAGGCTCGCTCAGCATTTCCTTGGGGATCACGTCGCCAAGGCTTTTTAGCAGCTCTAGTTCGACACCCTCAGGTGCGCCTTTGGCTTGCAAGGGCGTGTCTTGGACGAAACTGTCGCGCTGGCCAAAGAGGCCGTATTGCAGGCTCTCGTTCGTCCACTCAAAGTTGAAGCCCAGCGAAATCGCCTCGCGCACACGCTTGTCCTGCAACTTTTCGCGGCCAAGGTTGAACACAATACCCGATGGCGTCGGGGGGGTACCGTCCGGCAGATCTTCTAGCTTGACCCAGCCCTTTTGCACGGCGGGAAAGTTATAGCCCGTCGCCCAAGTCTTGGAGTTCGTCTCGGCGCGGAAGGTATATTCGCCCGCCGTGAACGCCTGAAACGCAGCCGAGTCGTCTGCAAAATACTCAATCCGGATCGTATCGAAGTTATGGCGGCCAACGTTGATCGGCAGATCGCGCGCCCAATAGTCTGGGTTGCGCTTGTACACGATGCGCCGGTTCACCTCGGCCTCGTCCATCATGTATGGCCCCGATCCGGGCGCAGCATCAAGGCGCGGCTCATCCAGACGCGCGCCGACTTCCTCGTACCAAGCCTTGGGAAAGACCGGCACATTGCCCACCTGATCAATCAGCGACCGGCGCGAGATGCCATCTGCGAATGTGAACTTGACCGTGTGATCGTCCAGCGCCTCAGCGCCCGTCACGCGGCGCTTGACCGCATCGGCGTAAGATTTCAGTCCCTGATCCAGAAACAGGTTATGCGAGAAAACTACGTCATGCGCCGTCACGGGCGTGCCGTCGGAAAACTGCGCCTCTGGCCGCATGTGAAAGATCACCCACGTTTTGCCCGTGTCATATTCGAGGCTTTCGGCCAGGAGGCCATAGGACTCGCCATATACATCTGCTGGCGCGCCCTCATTCGTGGCAGGCATTTCGCCCAAAAGGCTCTCGTAAACCATCCACGAATAGGCACCAGCGCGACCCTTGCGCGAATAAGGGTTCATCGAATCGAACGTGCCTGCGGCATCCAGCGATATCTCACCGCCCTTTGGTGCATCAGGGTTCACATAGTCGAAATGGGTAAAATCGGCCGGATACTTCAGATCACCGAAGTAGCTGTAGCCATGGCTGCGGACAATATCACCGTCCTGCGCAGTATCTTGGGCAAATGCCGCGTGGGCGGCCAGCGCCGCAATGGCAAGGCCGGTTAGCGCCGCGCGCGCCCAACTGGGCACTGTGCCATTCGCCAGGGTCCGAGGCTGGGCTGCGGTTCTCAGCGATGTCATGTGATCTATCTCCGGATGGTGCAGGTCGTCTCATATAGCGCGCGTGCGCATGTTGCACGCTAAAGGAGGGCGGGCGCGACATACAAGCGGACAAATGCACTGGCCCATGCCGCATGCTGCCCCACCAAGAAAAAGGCCGCCGTCCCAAATGGAAAAGCGGCCGTTAGAATTATACGATCCGTTAGCGGCTTATCAGTCGCTGAACGTCGCCAGATACGCGATCACGTTGGCGCGATCCTCGACCTTGCCCAGACCGGAGAAGCCCATGGCCGTGCCGGGCGCATAGCCCTGCGGGTCCTTCAGGAATTCTTGCAGATGCTCGGGCGTCCAGACATCGACGACCTTCTCCAGCGCGCCGGAATATGCGTAATTCGTTGCGGTATCCACTTCGCGACCGACCACGTTATGAAGATACGGCCCGGTCGAATTCTCACCGGCCTCCAGCTTGTGGCAGGCTTTGCATTTGTTGAACACGCGCTCGCCCTTGCCCGCATCGGCCGTGGCATATATTTCTTCGAAGCTAGGGCCAGCCTCTTCTTCGCCGCCGCCCTCGTCGCCGCCAGTTTCGATCAGATAACCCTGCACGACTTCGCCGTCATGTCCGCCGACGCTCACGTGGTACAGTTCTTCCGCGACGAACTTGCCCAGCAGGAACACCAGAAAGGCACCCGCGAAGCCGCCCAGAATTTTGGTCAATGTCATTGTATCGAACATGAGCACGCTTCCATTTGATATCCGTTGGCCGCGTATCTATCCGCTTCCCCTCCCTCTGCGCAAGGTATAGTTTCCGCGACCAAATGCCCGACCCCCGGCCCGATTTGCCCGGCGTCGCGGCCCGCAGCAGGGGACGCCGCACCATGAGCCATACAATAGCCTTTCAGGGCGAGCCGGGGGCGTATTCGCATCAGGCCTGTATACAGACCTATCCGGGGAGCGCGGCGCTGCCCTGCCGCACCTTCGAGGACGCGATAGAGGCGGTCCGCAGCGGCGCCGCCGATCTGGCGATGCTACCTGTCGAAAATTCCACCTTCGGGCGCGTTGCCGATATTCACCATCTGCTGCCCGGAAGTGACCTGCATATAATCGGTGAGGCGTTTGTGCGGGTCGAAATCGCACTGCTGGCCGTCAAGGGCACGTCGCTGGCCAGTGTGAGCCGCGCGAAAAGCCACCCCATGTTGCTGGGCCAATGCCGCGATTTTCTGAGCCAGCATAGTATATCGCGCGTCACCGGCGCCGACACCGCCGGATCAGCACGCGAGGTCGCCGAATTGGGCGATCCGGCCACCGCCGCGCTGGCCAGCGCGCTGGCAGGCGAGATCTATGGCCTCGACGTCCTGGCCAGCGGAATCGAGGATGAGGGCGACAACACGACCCGCTTTCTGGTGATGTCCAAAGGGCCCGACATGACGCGGCGCGGAGACGCGGGCATGATGACCAGCTTCGTCTTTGAGGTGCGCAACATTCCCGCCGCTCTCTACAAGGCTATGGGCGGGTTCGCGACCAACGGTGTCAACATGACCAAGCTGGAAAGTTATATGGTCGGCGGCTCGTTTACTGCGACTCAATTCTACGCCGACATCGAAGGCCACCCAGAGGATGCAAATGTTGCATTGGCTCTGGAGGAACTTGAGTACTTCACCAGCCAGATCAACATCCTCGGCGTCTATCCCCGCGACCCTCGCCGGGACTGATTAACATACTGAATTTGCAGTAATTTAGACGCCTACCAGTCCCGCTGGTAGGCGTTTTTCGTTACAGTATCATCACGCGCGGATTACACTCGGGAACGCTATTCGTCACGCGCCTGTGAGCGTTTTTGTTATCGCTATCACAGAGTGGCGAGGCGGGTTTTTAATCCAGACCGATAGGTTCATATTCGATGCATGGCACCGCGAAAACGCTCTGCTCCAGAAAACAAACGACACACAACTAAAAAGGATTTATCCAATGAACCGCATCGTTCTCATCGCCCTTCTCGCCGCCACAGCAGCCCCTGCACTGGCCGCAGATTTCACTACCGAAACCTCCGCCCCCACAGCCGCCCGTGACATCGGTGATCGCGCCGAGGGCAACACCTTTGCTGCTCGCGACATCGCAGACCGCAAGGACCGCGCGACTGCCTAAGCCATAGCAATGCCGTCTCAGTCGGCACTGAAACCACAAAAGGCGCCGGAGATAATCCGGCGCCTTTTCTACGTCCGCCCGCGCAGATCAGGCGCGGCGCAGGTATTTGTCTTCGAGGTCTTTTGCGTAGGACGCCACTCGCATTTCGAACCGTTTTGCGACGTTGCCACGCGCCAGTTTCAGGGATTGCACCATCAAGCGCGCCGTCAGGTTCTGCGGCTTCAACTCTCCGATCATCCCAAGGCGGGTACGGCCGCGCGACAGCGCCACCAGCTCAACCGTCAGATCCGCGTTGAGCGATTTAGACACCGCCTCGAATCGCATAGCGGCGGGCGGTTCGAACCGAACCAGCGTCACCTCTGACTGGCGGCGCTTGCCGCGCAGATCAAATGCTGCATCCCAGACCATCCCGGCGGCGTGTGGGGTGCGGTCGACGCGGCGCTGCACTTCGGCACCTCGGCGCAGGATCATCCGTTCCAACGAGGCAAAGTCCGAGATTTGCGCAAATACGAAATCGATCGGCGCCTCTATGTCCTCGCGGGTATTGAATATCATGGTGCCGCCCTGCCTGTCCGTTGCTGCCCCGGTTCCGTGCCGGGGTCTTGGCTGTCATTGTCGCTTCAATCCAGTGTATCTGCAAGCCAGTTGCGCAGTAGAAACTGCGCGATTGCCCCCTCGCGCGCGGGGGCCAAGAACGGATGCCGCCCGGCAAACGCCTCCATCACATCCTCGCGCGTGACCCAGATCGCATCCTCTATCTCGATCGGATCCACGGTGATCTCTTGGCTCAGCGCCTCGCCCCGGCAGCCAATCATCAAAGACGCGGGAAAGGGCCATGGCTGGCTGGCCAGATACGAGACCGCGCCGACGCGCACGCGCGTCTCTTCATAGACCTCGCGGCGCACCGCCGCCTCAAGCGTCTCGCCCGGCTCGACAAACCCGGCCAGCAACGAATACATGCCCTCCGGCCAGCTTGGCGAGCGGCCTAGAAGGGTGGAATTGCCGTGTGTTATCAGCATAATGACAACCGGGTCAGTGCGCGGAAAATGGTGCGCTTCGCACACCGAACAACTGCGCTGCCAGCCCGATTGCACCATGTCGCTGGCTGCACCGCAGCGCGAACAAAACTTATGCGTATCGTGCCAGCCGAACAATGCGCGCGCCGTCGTAGCCAGCGCGGCATCTTGCGGGTCCAGTTGCACCATAATGCGGCGCAACTCGGCAAAGACTTGGGTATCGGGCAGCTCTGGATGCCGCTGCTCTGTGGAATCCAGAAACGTGTTCAGCTCTTCCAGATCGCCGCCGGGGGTCCAGTGCGAAATGTCATGCGCAAAGATCAAGCGTTCATCCCCGCCCGGCCCCTCGCGGCCCAGCAGCAGACGGCGCGCACCCTTCAGCGCCGGGTGATCAAGGCCTATGCGCACAAGCGGCGCCAGATCGCCCTCCTGCACCAGCGGCTTCCCGCGCCACATCAGGATCGTCTCGGCGCCGTATTCGGCAATGGTCGGGGCCAGATCGCCGCCACGCAACTCGGCCGCACGATCCAGCATGCCACCTGCAAATGTTACTGTTTCTGCCAGCTTCACGGCTGCTCCTCCAGAATGCGCGCCTCGCATAGCGGGCTGCGGACAGGTGCCACGGATCGCCGTTCATGCGCAAGCGTCCGCCGATGCGAGCTATGACGCAACGGCAACACTTGACCAAAAAAAAATCATTACTCTGCCAGAGGTTGAGTCATTTTGATTTCGCAAAATCTATGGCTGCGTTACGTCTTATATCTCGCAGGTGCATCACGGACTTGCGCAATAATCAAATTCAACCGGCGCCAACGCCGGAAAGAGCGCATGATCCTAGAAACTCCGCCACATCCCAGCGATCACGAGGTTGCCCTGCCCGAGGGTGCCTCCGCACAGCTGCGACTTCTGGGTACGACAGATCTGCACGCGCATTTGCTGCCCTATGACTACCACTCGGATAACGGCGATCAACCTTGGGGTTTGGCCCGCGTTGCCACGCTGATCCGTGCGGCCCGCGCGCAGGTCCGCAATGTGATGCTGTTCGATAATGGTGATGCGCTTCAGGGCACGCCGATGGGCGATCTGACAACCGGGTCTGCCCCCGAATGGCGCGGGCCGAATCCAATCATCGCGGCCATGAACCGGCTAAATTACGACGCGGCCACACTGGGCAATCATGAGTTCAACTTTGGCCTCAACTGGCTGGGCAGAGCGTTGGGGGATGCGACCTTCCCCCTGACTTGCGCGAACATCATGATGCCGGCAGGCGCCGCGCCCGCGCGCAGCTACCTTCCGCCATATCTGCTACTGCGCCGCACCCTTACCTGCGATAACGGCGCCGAGTATCCCGTAACAGTCGGCGTGATCGGGCTGGTGCCGCCGCAGATCACCACATGGGATCACGCGCATTTGGCGGGCCAACTGCACGCACGCGATATGGTGCAAACGGCGCGCAGTCTGGTACCGCAGGTGCGCGCGGCGGGCGCTGATATCGTACTACTGCTGGCCCATAGCGGTATTGATGGTGCGCAGGCCGTTCCCATGATGGAAAACGCGGCGCTGCCGCTCGCCGCTATCGACGGTGTGGATGCTATCATGGCAGGTCACAGTCACGATATTTTCCCTCAACCAATAGCGCCCGGAGAGAGGCCGTCGCCGGATACCGATGCTGCACGCGGTATAGATCACGCGCGCGGCCTGTTGTCGGGAAAACCTGCGGTCATGGCGGGCTCTTGGGGCTCGCATCTGGGTGTGCTGGACTTGGCGCTGGTGGCGCGCGGTGGACGCTGGCAGATTACCGGCCACAACGCCGAGGCGCGGCCCGTAGCAAGCAAGCCAACCAACCAGTCGTCCCGCTCAAAGCCCCCTTCTGCCCAGTCGGCGGCGCCCACCCAGCCCGTATGCTGCGATCAAGACCTGTCGCGCGCGCTTGGGCCGGCGCACCGCCTGACGCTGCGCCATATGCACCGGCCTATCGGTCAGGCAACTACCCGGCTGCACAGCTTCCTCGCCATGGCGCGCGCAGACCGCTCCGTTGCGGCGGTCAACGCAGTTCAGACCCGCCTATTGGCCCGCGCATTGCGAGGCACCGCGCATGAAGGTCTGCCGATCCTGTCGGCCACCGCTGCATTCAAGACAGGCG
>JAGXGX010000008.1 GCA_024636515.1 Roseovarius sp. | reverse complement strand
TCTGGTCCTAGGGATGCTGATCGATTCCATCGGCCTCTTGCTGCTGACGCTGCCCCTAGTCCTGCCATTGGTGCAGGGCGCGGGTCTCGATCTGGTGTGGTTTGGCATCATCGTGATCAAGCTGCTGGAGGTGGGCCTCGTCACGCCCCCCATAGGCCTGAACGTCTATGTGATAAAGGGCGCGCTCGGAAACCTCGTGACCCTGCCGGAGGTGTTCAAGGGCGTCGCGTGGTTCATCGTGATGGATATCGTGACACTGCTGCTGATCATCATGATCCCGGCCATGTCACTCTGGCTGCCCTCACTGGCGTTTCGCTGAAGGGGCGCTCTCGTCCGGCTAACGTTTGTACAAAGGGGGGACTTTGGTGTGCATGGCAGCTCTGAAGCCTTATCGACTATCCAGGTTCACGCAAGGAACGGCCGCTTTGACGCCTAATACTGACCCCATTTCGGCAAGGAATAGTGTCTATTATTGCTGCAGTGAGAGCTTCTGAGATGAAAATTTGAGCAATGAAGAACATTCATATTTTGACATTTTGCCTTGCGGTAGCGGGCATAGGCTTCTTAGCCAACAGCTTACTTACGTCTGACTTCGATAGATTTGCAAAACAGACCATAAAAAAACTGGGTGATCGGTCTGATCATCAGAAGGCTACCAACGCTTTTCTAAACTTTATAGAAGAAAAGGATATCGATGATCCCGTCGCATATTTTATAAAGTATTCAGATAAAAAATACTTCATTGATGCTGATGATCCAAACCTAAGTAAAACTGACCGATCATATGTGCGAAGTGGAAAGGTGCGAAACCTCACCTCCTTCAGCAGCAGATACTTCAATATACTTCTCACGAGCTATGATTTTAGGATTCGTGTGTGGGACCTTCGCTCAGGAGAGCGCAAGATCACTACTCAGATTTACTACAACGCACCATAAATTTGATCGTTTCAAATGCGCGGAACAGATCGGCCTACAGCTAAGGTACGCTAAGTTCACCGTGCGGACCTGAAAACGCTCGCCCTACCAGCCAAAGGGCAGGCCGAGGCCCGCCCCTAGACCCTTACAAACCCGCCGCCTTCTTCTTTGCCACGCCGCCCTGCATAATCAGCGGCATGTGTGCGCCCTGTTCGGTTAGCAGGTTTAGATCGTCCAGCGGATTACCGTCCACCACGATCAAATCGGCATGTGCGCCCGGCGCGATTACGCCCAACTCGCCCTCCATGCGCAGCACCTTTGCGGCATCCACGGTAGCCGAGCGGATGACGGCATCGGCGGGGATGTACTCCCCGCGAAGCGGAAACTCGCCCGACTGGTGGGGCTGCATACCGCCCAACAGGTCCGAGCCGTAGCCGACCGTTACGCCGGCCTTGTACATCTTGGCCAGACGCTCCAGCCCTGCCTCGCGCACGTCGGCAATCTTGGCAACGGAATCGGCGGGCAGACCATATTCTGCACCGGTTTTCGCCAACCGGTCGTAGGTAATGTTGGTCGGCACGACTACCTGCCCCTCGCGGGCAATACGCGCAATTGTGTCGTCGCTCATCAGGTTGCCATGCTCGACACACTCGACGCCGCAATCCAGCGCACGGACGATGGCCCGGTCGTCATAAAGGTGGCCCGACACATAGGTGCCAAAGCCCTTGGCAACCTCCACGGCTGCCTTCAACTCATCGACCGAAAACACCAGATACCCGACCGGATCGGAGGGGGAGGACACGCCGCCATCGGCCATAATCTTGATGAATTGCGCGCCGCCCTTCAGCTCTTCGCGGCAGGCGACGCGCATGGCGTCAACGCCGTCTAGAACGCGGCCCATCGAGCCTAGCTTACCCTCATAGTAACGCACGTCGCGGCTGTGATAGGGGCCGCGATAGTCAGTATGCCCGCCGGTCTGTGATAGCGCCTTGCCGCAAATCACAAGGCGCGGTGCGTCAATCAGGCCGTCTTCTTGAGCCTTTTGCAGGCCGCGATCGGCGCCGCCCAAATCGCGCACGGTGGTAAATCCGCGCATCAGCATCGCCTTCATCATCTGCGCCGATTTCAGCGCGATCCACGAGTTGGGCAGCTCCGCATTAGCGCCCAGATCGGCGGTCGTGGCGATGACGTGGACGTGGCAGTCGATCAAGCCCGGCATCACGATCTGGCCCTTCAGGTCCAGCGTCTCTTCGGCGTCGAATTTGATGCCCGAGCCCACCTCGACGAAACGGCCGTCTTCGACAGCGATATCCACCGGGTCGCCCGGCTGTGTGGCAGTGCCATCGACGATACGCGCGTTTTTAAGAAGCAATGAGGTCATGATGAGTGAGTCCCTTCGTAGGTTGCGGATCGGCGCCTGTTGAACGGGTGTGGCCGAGGAAAATAACTTGCAGACAGCGCTGCTGGTAAGTTTGATAACAGCACAGACGCGGCCAAGGGTAAAGCCTGCGTGCACAGGCCTACGTACAAAGAACTGTGCGCATTGGACGACGCGCCCAAACATGCTCTAACTCGGGGCGCTGATTTCAAGAAAGGTCCGCCGTAATGGCCCAAAGCACGACACGTCCCCCGCCTACCGCCCGCACGGCGCCGCCCCACCGCTTTGATATCCGCGTCTACTATGAGGATACGGATATGGGCGGCATCGTTTATCACGCCAACTACCTCAAATTCATCGAGCGGGCGCGCAGCGACTGGGTGCGCGAGATGGGCATTGATCAGCGCGCCATGAAGGAAAAAGACGGCCTGATTTTTGCGGTGCGCCGGATCGAGGGCGATTATCTGCTTGCCGCGCGCTTTGATGAGCGGCTGGAGGTGCTGACGCGCATAGGCGAGGTCACCGGCGCGCGGCTGGTTTTGCTGCAGGATGTGGTGCGCGGGGCTGAAACTATATTCTCGGCCACCGTCACCATCGTCTGCGTCACTGATACCGGCCACCCTGCGCGACTTCCGGCGAATATCCGCCTGATTTTGCACTAGTCGCTTAAAATTGCCTGCATCGCGGCGATGTCATTGGCTTTCACTACAATGTTCGGCTAGATTCCCCGCAAACAAGGCAGGCCCGTCAGTGGCCGCGTAAAAAAGAGCAGGCAGATGGAAGCAGAAACCCTCGCACTCGCGCAGGACATCGATTTCTCCATGTGGGGGATGTTCGCTCAGGCGACGTTCGTCGTGAAGTTGGTCATGCTTATGCTGATCTTCGCGTCCTTCTGGGCGTGGGCGATTATCGTGCAAAAGTTGATCATGTATCGCAAGGCGCGCTCAGAGGCCGAAGCGTTCGATCGCTTGTTCTGGTCGGGCGAGCCTTTGGACGAGTTGTTCGAGCAGATCGGGACAGAGCCTGACGGCCAATCGCAGCGCATATTCGCATCCGGCATGATGGAATGGCGGCGCAGCCACCGCAACGACGGCGGTATGATCGCAGGTGCGACCGCGCGGATTGACCGAAGCATGGACGTCGCCATCGCCAAGGAGACTGAGGCGATGCAATCGGGCCTGCCGGTGTTGGCCACGGTCGGCTCCACTGCGCCCTTTGTCGGCCTGTTCGGTACGGTCTGGGGAATCATGCACGCGTTCATCGGTATCGCTGCGTCACAAAACACCAGCCTCGCCGTTGTCGCGCCCGGAATCGCCGAGGCGCTGTTGGCTACTGCATTGGGCCTGCTCGCGGCTATTCCTGCTGTTATTTTCTACAACAAGCTGAGCGCGGATTCAGACCGTATCGTCGCGGGCTACGAGGCGTTCGCCGACGAATTCGCCACCATCCTCAGCCGCCAGTTGGATAGCTGAGCCATGGGTGCAGGAGTTGTCCAAGGGTCAGGCGGAGGCAAGCGGCGCAGACGCGGGCGCAGCCGTGCGCGCCCGATGTCCGAGATTAACGTCACGCCATTTGTCGACGTGATGCTGGTGCTGCTTATCATTTTCATGGTCGCGGCCCCGTTGATGACTGTGGGCGTACCCGTCGAACTGCCCAAAACGGCGGCAAATTCGCTGCCCGGCGAACAGGAAGAGCCGCTGACCATCACAATTACCGCTGACGGCACCGTTTCGATCCAGACCACCGAGATCGCCCGCGACGAGCTGATTGGCCGCTTGCGCGCCATCGCCGCTGAGCGGAACAGCAATCGGGTGTTTCTGCGTGCGGATGGCGCTGTACCTTACGCCGATGTGGTGCAGGTCATGGGCGCGCTCAATCGCGGCGGTTTCGACGATATTGGCCTAGTGACGGACATCGGCGGCCCGGCGCTGGACGCGCCGGACGGCTGAGGCGGACGGCCGCGTGAACACAGGTCAGATCATATCGGGCGCAGGCCATCTCGGCCTGATCGCTTGGATTCTGTTTGGCGGCGCCTTTCCGACCAAGCCGCTGGATTTTGACGTGACCAAGGTCACTGCCGTCAGTTCCGAGGAATATGCGGCAATCGTCTCGCGCAGTAACTCGCCTGAACAGACCAGCGAAATATCCCCGCCCGCCGCACCTGACGTGCCGCAGGACTCTCCTGATCTTAGCAGCGAGGCCGATACCGCGCCCGCCGCGCCCCAGCCCGACACAGCAACTGAAGCGACCCCCGATCCTGCGCCCGAACCGCCGACTGAGGCGCAGGAGGCCGAGGTCACCGATGAGGCGCCGGTCATCGAGCCGCCAGCCGAAGACATGGCCGCACTGGTGCCAGAAACCTCACAGCGCCCGCAGCAGCGCCCCGCCGAGCGTGTCGCGCCCCAGCAAGTAGACCCGCCAGCGCCCGACACCGCCGTCGATGAGGTGGTCCGCGAAGAGGCCGTGCCGGACGAGACCGCCGAGACGCCCCGCGAGGAGGCCGACGCAACCGCGCCTGAGGCAGCCGCGACCGAGATCGTGACCGAGGCCGAAGAGGCTGAAGTGGCCGCACCGCTGAATTCAGTCCGTCCCAAAACGCGGCCCGATCAGCTGCGGCCTGCACCCCAGCCTGAGGCGCAGCCCGAAGCGCAAACGCAAACGGCCGAAGCCCCAGAGCCTGAGGTGGCTGAGCCCGCTCCGGCCCCGGCGACCGACACGAGCAGCGTCGAGGATGCGCTGGCCGCCGCTTTGGGCGGCGCTACGGATACGCCTGCGCCTTCGATCAATGCAGGCCCGCCGTTGACGGCAGGCGAAAAGGATGGCTTGCGCGTGGCCGTACAAAGCTGCTGGAATACAGGCTCGCTCAGTTCTGATGCGCTTAACACCACCGTCACCGTCGCCTTCGAGATGTCCGAGGACGCGCGGCCCATAGATGGTAGCATTCGTATGCTAGGCTCAACTGGCGGCACCGACGGCTCGGCGAGTCAGGCGTATGAGGCGGCCCGCCGCGCGATTATTCGTTGCGGCGCGCGCGGCTTTGGTCTGCCTGCGGAAAAATATGCGTCTTGGCGCAACGTGGAACTGGTATTCAACCCTGAGAACATGAGGATCAAATGATGGCGCGATTCACGGCCCTGCTGGCCCTTCTTCTGACGACGCTCACCGCCCTGCCTGCCGCCGCGCAGACCGGGCCTCTCAGGCTTGAGATTACCGAAGGCGTGATTGAGCCGCTGCCATTCGCCGTACCCGCCTTTGTCGGGACAGGTTCAGGCGGGCAGGCGGCGCAGGACATATCGAACCTCATCTCTGCCGACCTTAGCGGCACCGGGCTGTTCCGGGAAATTCCGGCCAGCGCGCATATCAGCCGCATCACCAGCTTTTCCAGCCCCGTGCAGTTCGCCGATTGGAAGGCCGTCAACGCGCAGGCCCTCGTGACTGGCGCGGTCGATGTGGACGCATCAGGCCGCCTGACGGTGCAGTTCCGCGTTTGGGACGTTTTTGCGGGCCAAGAGCTTGGCAGCGGTCAGCAGTTCGTTGGGACGCAGGATGGCTGGCGCCGCATCGCGCACAAAATCGCCGATCAGGTCTATAGCCGTATCACGGGAGAGGGCGGGTATTTCGACAGCCGCGTCGTCTATGTCTCGGAAACCGGGCCAAAGGATCAGCGCGCCAAGCGGCTGGCGATCATGGATTACGACGGTGCGAACACCACTTTTCTGACGGATTCGTCGTCGTTGGTGCTGGCGCCGCGCTTCTCTCCCACGGGCGACCGAATTCTCTATACCAGTTACGAGAGCGGATTTCCCAAAATCTACGTGCTCGACGTGGCTAATGTCAGTCGCCGCCAATTGCCCACCCAAGAGGCAACGATGAGCTTTGCGCCCCGTTTCTCGCCGAATGGCCAGACGGTGGTCTATTCGCTAGAGGCGGGTGGCAACACGGATATCTACACCATGAATATCGGATCGGGCAGCAGCCAGCGCATGACCAGCGCGCCGTCCATTGAAACCGCCCCCAGCTTTAGCCCAGATGGCGCGCAGATAGTATTTGAGAGCGACCGATCGGGCAGCAATCAGCTATATGTGATGAGTTCGGGCGGCGGCGAAGCGCGGCGCATCTCGAACGGAGACGGTAATTACGGCACGCCGGTCTGGTCGCCGCGCGGTGATCTGATCGCCTTTACCAAGCAGTCAAAGAGCCGCTTTCACATTGGCGTCATGCGTACGGACGGCAGCGAAGAGCGCCTGCTGACCGCGTCGTTCCTGGACGAGGGGCCGACATGGGCGCCCAACGGCCGCGTCATCATGTTCACCCGCGAGACGCAGGGCGAGCAGGGGCAGGCGGGGCTCTACTCGGTCGATATCACCGGGCGCAACCTGCGCCGCGTAAGCACGGCGGGCGGCGCAAGCGATCCGTCATGGTCGCCGCTTCAATAGGCGCTAGGCCGCATCAGAATTCAGGCGCGCGGCGTTTCCCTTGAGCCGCGCGCTGTGATAGATAAAACAAAACGACACGCGCAATCTGCGCACCCCATCTTACCGCGAGGCAACAGCATGACCTTTCTCAAGACGATGATCCTTATTTGCGCCGGCCTGTCGCTGGCGGCATGTACCAATCCCGACCGCTTTGGCGACGACGCTGCCGGGCTTTATGGTGCCAATGGCGCGAATGGCGCCGGGATGGCAGGCTCGGCCAGCGATCCAACCTCGCCCGCGTATTTCCAGCAGACGGTCGGCGACCGGATCCTGTTCGTGATCGACACCTACAACCTGACGCCAGATGCTCAGCGCACGCTGGACGGACAGGCGCAATGGCTGCTAACAAACCGCGACTATAACGCGGTGGTCGAAGGCCACGCGGACGAGCAGGGCACACGTGAATATAACCTCGCGCTGGGCGCACGCCGTGCAAATTCGGTGCAGGAATACTTGCTGACCCAAGGCGTGCCCGCATCACGCCTGCGTACCGTCAGCTATGGCAAAGAGCGCCCGATCGAGATTTGCAGCAGCGAGGCGTGCTATGCCCAGAACCGCCGCGCTGTGACGGTGATCTCTGCATCGCCCAATAGCTAAGTCCCTGAAACGATTGTAAGTACCGGAGCCTTCCATGCGCCGCATCGCCGCACTGATCCTGACCGCCACCTTTGCCCTCACCGCGCCCGCCCATGCGCAAGGCAAGGCCGAGACGCTGGCCGATATCCGGCAGGAACTCTCGGTGCTTTATGTCGAGGTGCAAAAACTGCGCCGCGAGTTAAGCACGACCGGCGCATCGGGCCAGTTGAACGTGTCAGGCTCGGTTCTTGACCGGGTTGGCGCGATTGAGGGCGAATTGCAGCGCCTGACCGCCCGCACCGAAGAGATGCAGCAGCGCATCGACCGGGTGGTTAGCGACGGCACGAACCGTGTCGGAGATCTGGAGTTCCGGCTGGTCGAGCTAGAGGGCGGCGACACGTCCAAGCTGGGCGAGACGACGACATTGGGCGGCGGTGACCTGCCATCATCCGGCGGCGTTTCCGCAATTCAGCCGGCGCAGACAGATACCACACCGCTCGAGCCTATGGCGGTCGGTGAAAAGGCTGACTTCGAGGCGGCTGAGGCTGCGATGACATCAGGCGACAATACGGATGCGGTGCAGAAATACACAAACTTTCTAGACAACTACCCCGGCAGCCCGCTTGCTCCGCGGGCCTTCCTTGCGCGTGGCAAAGCGCTGGAGGCGAGCGGCGATATGAAGCAAGCGGCAAAATCCTACCTCGATGGTTTTTCGGCGGACAAGGCCGGGCCGGATGCACCCGAGGCGCTTTATCGGCTTGGCCGCGCGTTGGGCAAGCTGGACCAGCGCGACGCTGCCTGCCAGACGCTCGGCGAGGTCGAGACGCGTTTTGCCGGGACTGTCCCCGCAAATGACGCGCGCGTCGAGATGCAGACACTCGCCTGCCAGTGACCGCCAAAGGCGTGCCCAGCGGTGATTTGCACACGCTGATTTCGACCCATTTTCAAAATGATACCCGCCCGCTCGGCATTGCCGTGTCGGGCGGTAGCGATTCGCTTGCCCTGCTGCACTTGATGGCAGAATGGGGCGGTGCGCCGCTGCGCTGCGTGACTGTCGATCACAGCCTGCGCGCTGCATCGGCGGGCGAGGCGGCTCAGGTCGCTGCCATTTGCGCGGGTCTGGGCGTGCCGCATGATACGCTTGAATGGACGGGTTGGGACGGGCAGGGGAATCTACCAGCCGCTGCCCGCGTAGCGCGCTATGCGCTGATGGCGGAGTGGGCGCAGACCCAGGGCCTGGCAGGAATCGCGTTGGGCCATACCGCCGATGACGTGGCCGAAACGCTGCTGATGCGCCTCGCCCGCCGCGCGGGGGTGGATGGCCTCGCCGCAATGCAGACGAGGCGGCAGGAGTGCGAGGTGACGCTGCACCGCCCTCTGTTGCAGGCGCACCGTGCCGATTTGCGCAGCTATCTTGCCGCCAAGGCTGTGACATGGATCGACGATCCGACCAACACTGACGCGCGCTATCGCCGCACTCAGACCCGCCGAGCGCTTAAGGCATTGGCGCCTGCTAGCATCACTGTCGGCGCGCTATCGGATGTGGCACACCACCTGCGCGAGGCGAGCGATACGCTGGGCCACTATGCCGCGCAGGAGGCCGCACAAATCGCCAGCTTTGCGAGTGGCGATCTGCTGCTGGAGGCTGCGCCCTTTGCTGCGCTGCGTCCAGATATTGCGCGGCGTATCCTGCAAGCCGGCCTAGGCTGGATCGCCGGGCCGGGCTACGGCGCGCGCGGGCCTGACGTGACGCGGATGCTGGCGCGCCTTGATGCCGGGCAGGGCGGCACGCTGGCGGGTTGCCGCATCACACAAGGTCGGGGGAAAATCCGGCTGGCGCGCGAATTTGCCGCAATCGCCGCAGAGCGCGTGCCGCAAGGTACGATATGGGACAATCGTTGGCATCTGGATGGCCCCGCCATAGAAGGCGCGGCGGTGGGCGCCTTAGGCCCGGAAGGGCGCGGGATGTGCGACGATTGGCGCGACAGCGGCCTGCCTGCCCATTCGGTCGATGCTTCCCCCGCACTCTGGAGTGGCGAGACGCTGGTGGCCGCTCCGCTCGCAGGATTTTCCAATGGGACGTCCGCACGGCTGAATCGCACCCCTGCTGATTTGCAGGCTATGCTATTATCGCATTGAAGATGGGGTCATGATGTCTATTTAAGACGTAACGCCCGCGTGCTATATGCCGGGCATCCGAAAGTTTAGGAGAATTTCCTTGGGCAACGCACGCAATATCGCCTTCTGGCTGGTTCTGTTCCTGCTGGTTCTGGCGCTATTCAATCTCTTCAGCGGCTCTAGCGGTGCGCTTCAAAGCCAATCGGTGAAATATTCCGAATTCGTCACGGCTGTGAATGACGACGCCGTCACCAATGTCACGCTAGATGGCGAGAGCATCCAGTTCCGCAAGACGGACGGCAAAGATTACGTTGCAGTCAAACCTTCCGATGCTGACATCACGCAGACCCTGATCGACAAGGGTGTTCCGGTGGCAGCCAAGGCCCAAGAGGAGTCGGGCTTCCAGACCTTCTTGCTGTCGTTACTGCCCTTCCTGCTGCTGATTGGTGTCTGGATCTATTTCATGAACCGGATGCAGGGCGGCGGCAAAGGTGGCGCCATGGGCTTTGGCAAATCCAAAGCCAAAATGCTGACCGAGAAAAGCGGTCGCGTGACGTTTGACGACGTAGCAGGCATTGATGAGGCCAAAGAAGAGCTGGAGGAGATCGTCGAATTCCTGCGTAACCCCCAGAAGTTTAGCCGCCTTGGCGGCCAAATCCCCAAGGGTGCGTTGCTTGTAGGCCCTCCGGGTACTGGTAAGACCCTGCTGGCGCGCGCGATTGCGGGCGAGGCAGGCGTGCCGTTCTTCACCATCTCAGGCTCCGACTTTGTCGAGATGTTCGTGGGTGTGGGCGCATCACGTGTGCGCGACATGTTCGAGCAGGCCAAGAAAAACGCCCCCTGCATTGTGTTCATCGACGAGATTGACGCCGTGGGCCGTCATCGCGGTGCCGGTTACGGCGGCGGCAATGACGAGCGCGAACAGACATTGAACCAGCTGCTGGTCGAGATGGACGGCTTTGAGGCCAATGAGGGCGTCATCATCGTTGCGGCGACAAACCGCAAAGACGTGCTTGACCCCGCGCTGCTGCGTCCCGGCCGCTTCGACCGTCAGGTCGAGGTTCCGAATCCCGACATTAAGGGCCGCGAGAAGATCTTGGGTGTCCACGCGCGCAAGACGCCGCTGGCCCCCGACGTTGATCTGCGCATTATCGCGCGCGGCACGCCTGGCTTTTCCGGTGCGGATCTGGCGAACCTCGTCAATGAGGCGGCTTTGATGGCTGCGCGTATCGGGCGCCGTTTCGTGGCGATGGAAGATTTTGAGACGGCCAAGGATAAGGTCATGATGGGCGCGGAGCGTCGCAGCATGGTCCTGACGGCGGACCAAAAGGAAAAGACGGCGTATCACGAGGCGGGACATGCCATTGTGGGAATGGCATTGCCAAAATGCGATCCGGTCTACAAGGCGACGATCATCCCGCGAGGCGGCGCGCTGGGTATGGTCGTGAGCTTGCCCGAGATCGATCGGCTTAACTGGCACAAGTCCGAATGCGAGCAGAAGCTGGCGATGACTATGGCCGGCAAGGCTGCCGAGATTATTAAATATGGTCCGGATGACGTGTCGAACGGTCCGGCTGGTGATATTCAGCAGGCTAGCGGTCTGGCCCGTGCGATGGTGCTGCGCTGGGGGATGTCCGACAAGGTCGGCAATATCGACTATCAGCAGGCGCATGAGGGTTATATGGGCAATGGCGCCGGTAGCTTCTCCATCTCGGCCAGCACCAAAGAGCTGATTGAGGAAGAGGTTAAGCGCATGATCGATGAGGCATACGCCACCGCGTTCCGCATCCTCACCGAGAAGAAGGATGAGTGGCAGCGGTTGGCCGAGGGCCTGCTGGAGTATGAGACGCTGACCGGAGAGGAAATCCAGCGCGTCGCGCGCGGCGAGCCGCCGCAACCTGTCGATGGCGATGATGGCCCGGACGAGGGCAGCGCACCGTCGGTTACCGCGATCCCCAAGACAAAGCCCAAAACGCCGCGAAGCGGTAGCGGCGGGATGGAGCCGGAACCTACAGCGTGACCACGACTGACAATCACGCAAGAGCCGACTGGAACCCGCGCGCCTATGCGCGGTTTCAGGACTTGCGCCTGCGCCCCGCGATGGACCTGCTGAACGCAGTGGACCAGATGGGCGCTGGCGATGTGATTGACCTCGGGTGTGGCGGTGGCCAGATGGGCGCCGCGTTGGCCGAACGTGCAATGGGCCGCGATGTAATCGGCGTCGATGCATCCCCGGCCATGTTGGAAAAGGCGCGCCAGTCGCGCGGATATAGCAGCCTTGGGCGGGCCGATATTCGCGAGTGGCATCCGCGCCGTGCACCGGGCCTGATCTATTCAAACGCAGTCCTGCATTGGCTGGATGATCACACCGCACTGATGCCGCGCCTTGCCGCGATGCTGGGCAAGGGCGGCACGTTAGCCGTGCAACTGCCGCACCAGAATAATGCGCCGTCGCACCGCGTGTGGCTGTCGCTGGCCGAAGATCTGTTTCCGGGCCGGATCGACACGGGCGCAGGCCCAGGCATCATGACACCTGTCGAATATGATACGCTACTGGCGCCCAAAGGCCGCTTCCGCTTGTGGGAGACCGAGTATTATCAACGCCTGAGCGCTGACCCCCATAGCCACCCCGTGCGGCGCTACACCGAAAGCACGTACGCCCGCCCGGTGCTGGAGGCGCTGGACGAGGATGAGCGCGCGGCGCTGATCACCCACTATGAGGGGGTTATGCGCAGCGCCTATCCTATGCGCGCCGACGGATCGGTCCTGTTTCCGTTCCGCCGACTGTTCTTCACTCTGACGGTATGACGCGTGCGGGCTAGGGCCTCTTGTTTGACGCCATCTTCAAACTGCGTTTGACAGCCCGGTACAGACGGCGAAGATGCGGCCCTACATCGCACAGCGCCGGAGCCTGCCAATGCCTGCCCTCAAACTAACCGACTTCGCCGCCCGCATTGTATGGCTGGGGACCGTGCCTGAGGCGCGCGAGAACATCCGCTCGGCCCCACGCGAGGTAATTGAGCTGAGTTATGCCGGGATGGTAGGCGAAATGCATTCGGGCCTGACGCGCCCGTCTTGTGTGCGCGTCAAGACGCAGTACCCGAACGGTACCGAGATCGCCAACACCCGCCAGCTGAGCATCGTTTCGAACGAAGAGCTGGCAGAGATCGCACAGCGTATGGGTTTGGATGCGATAGACCCTGCTTGGCTAGGCGCGTCGATCGTAGTCGAAGGCATCCCCGATTTTACGCATGTGCCTCCGTCGGCCCGGCTTCAGGGACCGGATGGCGCCTCGCTGGTGATCGATATGCATAACCGTCCCTGCCTTTATCCTGCGCGCGAAATCGACAAAGATCATCCGGGCCGCGGCCCGAAGTTCAAGAGCGCTGCCCGGGGACGGCGCGGCGTGACCGCGTGGGTCGAACGCGAGGGCCGCATGGCGCTGGGGGATGCGCTTCGCCTCTTTGTGCCGGAT
>JAGXGX010000065.1 GCA_024636515.1 Roseovarius sp. | reverse complement strand
GCGGCCATTTCCTGCCCAAGTGGGCGATCCTGCACCAAAAACTCGTCAGCATCCAAATGCACCAGCCAATCCACGTTGCACCTTGCCAGCGCGTGGTTCGCGTTTAGCGCTTGTCGCCGCCGATGGGTGGCGGGCTTGCGCCCCGCTGGCGCCGCGTCGCGCCAATGTGCGGCGTCGCATCGGATGCATCGCACGCCGGGGATCGCCGATAGCCGGGCGGCGACAGCATCACCCGGGTCGTCCAGATATACATGCACTTCGGCTGCGCCGGTGCCGATATGCCAGCCAACATTCGCCAGCAGCAGCTGCTCAGGCTCGTGCGCCGTCAGAACCACGCCCCAACTGGCGGGAGGTATCGCGCCATCGGGCATTTATCTTCCTTTGTCCTCACTATGCATTTCGCCGCAACGTATTCGCGCTGTGATTCCCTGCCAAGAGGAAAGGCGGCGGTTTTTGTGATCACACGCTTTGAAGCTGTGATCACAAAGGTCGAAATTTTGCCTCTTATCGTACAGACTTGGTAAAAAACCGTTTAATCCTTGCTAAGCGTTCTATGTATATCAGAACCGAACACAGAAAAACGGGACAGTTTCATGAACATCCACGAGTATCAGGCCAAGGCGCTGCTGCGCTCATACGGGGCGCCAGTATCGGATGGCCGCGTCGTGCTACGCGCCGAAGAGGCCAAGACAGCCGCCAGCGAAATGGACGGCCCCCTGTGGGTGGTCAAGGCGCAGATCCACGCAGGCGGTCGCGGCAAGGGCAGCTTCAAAGAAGATGGCGCTGGCGAGGATGGCGGTGTCCGCCTAGCCAGATCGGTCGAGGAGGCAGCCTCCGAGGCCAAGCGTATGCTGGGCCGCACGCTGGTGACCAAGCAGACCGGCCCGGCCGGCAAGCAGGTCAACCGCATCTATATTGAGGATGGCGCCGGCATCGAGACAGAGATGTATCTGGCCCTTCTGGTCGACCGCCAGACATCTCGCGTCAGCTTTGTCGCGTCCACCGAGGGCGGCATGGACATCGAGGAAGTGGCCGAGAACACGCCCGAGAAAATCCTGAGCTTCAGCGTCGATCCCGCCACCGGATACCAGCCGTTTCATGGCCGCCGCATCGCGTTCAACCTTGGTCTCAAGGACGGACAGATCAAGCAGTGCGTCGCGCTGATGGGCAAGCTCTATAAGATGTTCATTGAAAAAGACATGGAGATGCTGGAGATCAATCCGCTGATCGTGACCGACAAGGGCGATCTGAAATGCCTCGACGCCAAGATGAGCTTTGACGGCAATGCAATGTATCGCCACAGCGACATCGCCGAATTGCGCGACACAACTGAGGAAGACCCCAAAGAGCTGGAGGCGTCCAAGTACGACCTGAACTACATCGCGCTGGATGGCGAGATCGGTTGCATGGTCAACGGCGCGGGCCTTGCTATGGCAACGATGGACATCATCAAGCTATACGGAGCCGAGCCTGCCAACTTCCTCGACGTTGGCGGCGGCGCGACCAAAGAAAAGGTGACCGAAGCGTTCAAGATCATCACCTCCGACCCGCAGGTGAAGGGTATTTTGGTTAACATCTTTGGCGGCATCATGCGCTGCGACGTGATCGCGGATGGTGTGGTGGCGGCTGTCAAAGAAGTCGGACTGAAAGTGCCGCTGGTCGTGCGGCTGGAAGGCACAAACGTCGAGAAGGGCAAGGAGATCATCAACAACTCAGGGCTGGACGTGATCGCGGCAGATGACCTGAAGGACGGCGCGCAGAAGATCGTGAAGGCGGTTAAGGGGTAAAGTTGTGAACATGAAATTGCCAATGATTGGATTTTTCTTGGTTGCTTCCTTTAATACCTCTCCGGTTTTCGCTGCACCTTCGACTACGGAAGCTTGTGAGCACTTCTCAAAAGGCCAATTCCAAACGGAAAATTCGGTCCCACAGGTATCACTTGTTCGATTCAATTTTGGGAAAGCCAGCGAAATGGATCTCGATCTGGAGCGCTATCAAACGATTTTCTGGCCAGATGTAAGTTTGGCCATTTTTGAGAATACAGAGAGCACCAAACCGACGGCCGTTCTGTCGGCAACGCTCACTTGCCTTGCGGATGTGATAGACAGGCGCGTCTTGGAAATTGCTATTTCGCCAGGCTCAAAGGTAGGCGAACGAATTTATTTGGATGACGGCGACTCCAGGTTCGCGATCACCCCCAAGCACACAAGTGTTTCGGTGGGCGACAAAACTCACGAAGGAAAATACTGACATGGCCATTCTCATAGACGAAAACACACGCGTTATCTGCCAGGGCCTTACCGGCTCGCAGGGCACGTTCCACACCGAGCAGGCCATTGCGTATGGCACGAAAATGGTCGGCGGCGTGACCCCCGGCAAGGGCGGGCAGGTGCATCTGGATCTGCCGGTCTATAACTCGGTGCACGAGGCGCGGCACGAGACGCAGGCGAATGCGTCGGTGATCTACGTCCCGCCCCCCTTCGCCGCCGACAGCATACTTGAGGCGATCGACGCCGAGATGGAGCTGATCGTTTGCATCACCGAGGGCATCCCGGTGCTGGACATGATGCGCGTTCAGCGCGCGCTGCAAGGGTCGAAATCCACACTGATCGGGCCGAACTGCCCCGGCGTCATCACGCCCGACGCATGCAAGATCGGCATCATGCCAGGCCATATTCACAAGCGCGGTAGCTGCGGCGTTGTCAGTCGTTCGGGCACGCTGACATATGAGGCAGTCAAGCAGACCACAGACGTCGGCCTTGGCCAGTCCACCTGCGTAGGTATCGGCGGAGACCCAATCAAGGGAACCGAGCATATCGACGTGCTGGAATGGTTCCTCGCCGATGACGAAACGCAGTCGATCATCATGATCGGCGAAATCGGCGGGTCAGCCGAAGAGGAAGCCGCGCAATTCCTCGCTGACGAGAAGAAAAAGGGTCGCTGGAAACCGACCGCAGGCTTTATCGCAGGCCGCACCGCCCCTCCGGGCCGCCGCATGGGTCATGCAGGCGCCATCGTCGCCGGCGGCAAAGGCGGCGCGGATGACAAGATCGAAGCTATGCGATCCGCTGGTATCGTCGTCGCCGAAAGCCCCGCAGGGCTGGGCGAGGCTGTCCTAGAGGCAATTGGTTGACGCAGCTCTGCCCATAACTACCTCAGGACGGGGTGCACCCCGTCCTGACCGCCCAACTTGCATCCTGCCGCTTGAGGTACCCCAATGACCGAACAATCTCCCAACGACCAGTTTCATGCGTCCAGCTTTATGCAGGGGCATAACGCGGAATATCTTGAGCAGCTATATGCGCGCTATGCGAATGACCCCAACGCAGTCGACGAGGCGTGGCAAAAATTCTTCGAGGAATTGGGCGACCACGATGCTGACGTCACCGCCGAGGCCGCTGGCCCCTCTTGGGCCCGCGCAGATTGGCCCCCCATGCCGCAGGACGATCTGACATCGGCGCTGACAGGCGAATACCCAGCCGAGCTGGAGGCGAAGGCCGTCGGCAAGAAGCTGACCGAAAAGGCCCGCGAGAAGGGTATCGAGGTCAGCGACGTGGTCGTCCAGCGCGCAGTTCTGGACAGCGTGCGCGCCCTCATGCTCATCCGCTCCTATCGCATTCGCGGTCACCTGATTGCCGACCTCGACCCGTTGGGCCTGCGCGAACAGCCGTTCCGGCCCGAGCTGGACCCCGAAAGCTATGGCTTTACCAGCAGCGACATGGACCGCCCGATATTCATCGACAACGTACTGGGCCTGCAAATTGCCACGATCCGCGAGATTCTCAGCATTGTACGGCGTACCTATTGCGGCACTTTCGCGCTGCAGTACATGCATATTTCCGACCCCGAGCAGGCTGCTTGGCTGAAAGAGCGGATTGAGGGGTACGGCAACGAGATCAGCTTTACCCAAGAAGGCCGCATGGCGATCCTCAAGAAGATGGTAGAGGCCGAGGGTCTAGAGAAATACCTGCACGTCAAATACATGGGCACCAAGCGGTTCGGCCTTGATGGCGGCGAAAGCCTGATCCCCGCCATGGAGCAAATCATCAAGCGGGGCGGCAATCTGGGCGTCGAGGATATCGTCGTCGGGATGCCCCACCGGGGCCGCCTGTCAGTGCTGGCCAACGTGATGGGTAAACCCTACCGCGCTATCTTTAACGAGTTCCAAGGCGGCAGTTTCAAGCCTGAGGACGTCGATGGCTCCGGCGATGTGAAATACCATCTCGGCGCCAGTTCTGACCGTGAATTCGACGGCAACAAGGTGCACCTGTCGCTGACCGCGAACCCCAGCCATCTGGAGGCCGTGAACCCGGTCGTTTTGGGCAAAGTACGCGCAAAACAGGACCAGCTGAACGACCCCGAGCGCACGAAGGTGCTACCGATCCTACTGCACGGTGATGCGGCCTTTGCAGGCCAAGGCGTCGTTGCGGAATGTTTCGGTCTGTCGGGCCTGCGCGGCCACCGCACCGGCGGCACGATGCATATCGTGGTGAACAACCAGATCGGTTTTACCACCGCGCCGCATTTCAGCCGCTCCAGCCCCTATCCGACCGACATTGCCCTAATGGTCGAGGCGCCAATTTTCCACGTCAACGGCGACGATCCTGAGGCCGTGGTGCACGCCGCCAAGGTCGCGACGGAGTACCGCCAGAAATTCCACAAGGACGTCGTGATCGACATCATTTGCTATCGCCGCTTTGGTCATAACGAGGGCGATGAGCCCATGTTCACCAATCCGTTGATGTACAAAAAGATCAAACAACAAAAGACGACCTTGACCCTTTATACTGAGCGGTTGGTCAAAGACGGCCTGATCCCCGAGGGCGAAGTCGAGGATATGAAGGACGCCTTTCAGTCCTATCTCGCTGATGAGTTCGAGGCCGGCACCAACTACAAGCCGAACAAGGCTGATTGGCTGGACGGCAAATGGGCGCATTTGGACCGCAAGGAAGAGGATTACCAGCGCGGCCAGACTGCCATCAAGGAAGAGACGTTCCACGAGATAGGCACGTCCCTCAGCCGTGCGCCAGATGGTTTCCCGATCCACAAGACGGTGCAGCGCATCCTTGATGCCAAGGCCAAGATGTTCGAAACTGGCGAGGGCTTTGATTGGGCCACCGGCGAGGCGCTGGCCTTCGGCTCGCTACTGACCGAAGGGTTTGGCGTGCGCCTGTCCGGCCAAGACAGCAGCCGTGGCACATTTAGCCAACGGCATTCGGCGATCGTTAACCAAGACGATGAGGAGCGGTACTACCCCCTCAACAACATCCGCGAGGGGCAGGCCCGCTACGAGGTCATCGATTCCATGTTGTCTGAATACGCGGTTTTGGGCTTTGAGTATGGCTATACACTGGCCGAGCCGAACGCGCTGACCCTGTGGGAGGCGCAATTCGGTGATTTCGCCAACGGCGCGCAGATCATGTTCGATCAGTTCATCAGTTCCGGCGAAAGTAAATGGCTGCGCATGTCAGGCCTCGTCTGCCTTCTGCCACATGGCTATGAGGGCCAAGGCCCCGAGCACTCGTCGGCCCGGCTGGAGCGGTTCCTGACAATGTGCGGGCAGGACAACTGGATCGTCGCCAACTGCACGACGCCGGCAAATTACTTCCACATTTTGCGCCGCCAGTTGCACCGCACTTATCGCAAGCCGCTGATCCTGATGACGCCCAAATCGCTCCTGCGTCACAAGAAGGCGGTATCCAAGGCCGAGGAATTCACCATCGGGTCCAGCTTCCACCGTGTTTTGTGGGACGATGCGCAATACGGCAACTCCGATACCCAGCTGGCCAGCGATGACAAGATCAAGCGCGTCGTCATGTGCTCCGGCAAGGTCTATTTCGACCTGCTGGAAGAGCGCGATAAGCGCAGCATTGATGACGTCTATCTGATGCGGTTCGAACAGTTCTATCCCTTCCCCGCGCAATCGGCGGTCAAGGAGCTGGAGCGTTTCAAACACGCCGAAATGGTCTGGTGCCAAGAAGAGCCCAAGAATCAAGGCGGCTGGAACTTTATCGAGCCCAATATCGAATGGGTTCTGGGCCGCATCGACGCAAAACACTCTCGCCCCGATTACGCCGGCCGCGCAGCTGCTGCATCGCCCGCCACGGGCCTCGCCAGCCAGCACAAAGCACAACAAGAGGCGCTCGTTGACGACGCGCTGACGATCAAAGGAAACTAAACCATGAGCATCGAAGTACGCGTCCCTACGCTAGGCGAATCCGTTTCCGAGGCCACCGTCGCCACATGGTTCAAGAAACCTGGCGATGCCGTGGAGGCCGACGAAATGCTGTGCGAGTTGGAGACAGACAAAGTCACCGTCGAAGTCCCCAGCCCCGCGGCCGGCACGATGGGCGATATCGTCGCCGCCGAGGGCGAGACAGTGGGCGTCGACGCCCTGCTTGCCACGATCAATGAGGGGTCTGGCGCTAAGCCCAAAGACGATAAACCGGCCAAGGCCGAGGACAAGCCCGCCAAGGAGGAGAAATCTGAGGCGGAGCCCGCCAAGCAGACTGAAAAATCCACTGGCAAAGGCGGCGGCAGCATCGACGTGATGGTCCCCACTTTGGGCGAAAGCGTCAGCGAGGCGACTGTCAGCACTTGGTTCAAAAAGGCCGGCGACAAGGTCGAGGCCGACGAGATGCTGTGCGAGCTAGAGACCGACAAGGTATCCGTTGAGGTGCCCAGTCCCGGCGCAGGAATACTGTCGGAAATCCTCGCGAACGAGGGCGACACCGTACAGGCGGGCGGCAAGCTGGCGATTCTATCATCCGGCTCGGACGCAGGCGCGGCGCAGGCCACTGATGATGCGCCCGCAGACGGCGAGCAGTACCAGCAGCCCAAGGCGGGCGGCGACGACATGAAAGATGTCGAGGACGCCCCGTCGGCCAAGAAAGCCATGGCCGAGGCGGGCCTGACCGCCGATCAGAT
>JAGXGX010000064.1 GCA_024636515.1 Roseovarius sp. | reverse complement strand
CTGTTTCTCTTTGCCTCGATCTACGTCTGGGGCTCGTAACGCCACTTTGCTTAGATCAGATGCGCTTCGCGCGAGGATATTTTTAGCAAAAAGAAAGTGCGGGGGGGAATTCACCCCTCGCATTTTTGCCTTGAAGGGTGAAAGTTCATGAGGCGGCTGGTGGTGCCTTTGTTGTTTGGTTTGTTGGGTGCCAGCGTGCTGTTATCGCTGGGCGTGTGGCAGCTAAAACGCCTTGCATGGAAGGAGACCGTGCTGGCCCAGATCGACGCGCGCGTTACTGCCGCGCCTATGGTGATTCCGGTTCAGCCTGATCCTGAGGCTGACAAGTATCTGCCCGTCACTGCTACAGGCGTGCTGGGCGCGCCTGAGCTTCACGTCCTCGTCGGGGCCAAGGAACTGGGCGCCGGATATCGCCTGATCCAACCTTTTGAGATGGGCAGCCGCCGGATCATGGTGGATCGCGGTTTCGTCCCGCTGGAGGCCAAGGATGCGCCACACGGCGCTGGGCCTGCGCGACTGATAGGCAATCTGCACTGGCCAAGCGAGGTAGACGGCTACACCCCCGCGCCGGATCTTGAACGCGGCATCTGGTTTGCCCGCGATGTTCCCGCGATGGCCGCCGCGCTGGACACGGAACCTGTCCTACTGATTGTGCGGAGGCAAATTAGTGGCCCGGGCGAGGGTATTACCGCATTGCCGGTGGACACGGCTTTGATTTCAAACAATCACCTGCAATATGCGGTGACGTGGTTTTCGCTTGCTGCGGTCTGGCTAGCGATGACCGGATATCTGATCTGGCGAATGACATGGGCCCCGCGTGGCCGCGATCTGAAAGGCTGAGACATGAAGTATGTATCTACGCGGGGAAAGGCCCCGATCCTGACGTTTGAGGAGGCGATGCTGACCGGCCTCGCGCGCGATGGCGGGCTGTATTTGCCCGGAACGATACCGCAAATGGCGCATGCCGAAATCGCGGCGCTGGCAGGTGTCAGCTATGAAGAGGCCGCCTTTCGCGTGATGCGCCCCTTTATTGGCGACGCATTCACCGACGCTGAATTCGAAGATATCATTGCGCGCGCCTATGCTGGTTTTGCCCATGCGGCCCGCGCGCCGCTGGTGCAGCTGGCCCCCGGACACCACCTGCTAGAGCTGTTTCACGGCCCCACGCTGGCGTTCAAGGATTTTGCGATGCAGCTGATCGGTCAGCTGTTCGAGGCATCACTCAAGCGCAGCGGACAGCGGGTTTGCATCGTCGGCGCGACCAGCGGCGATACGGGATCAGCCGCAATCGACGCGTTTCGCGGGCTGGAGATGGTGGATGTATTCATCCTCTATCCCAATGGCCGCGTGAGCGAGGTGCAGCGCCGACAGATGAGCACGGCGACCGAAAGTAACGTTCACGCCCTCGCGATGACCGGGCATTTCGACGACTGCCAAGCCTGCGTCAAAGATATGTTCAATGATTTCGCGTTTCGTGACGAGGTGGGCCTCGCCGGGGTCAACAGCATCAACTGGGCGCGTGTGCTGGCGCAGGTCGTCTATTTCTTCACCTCCGCCGTTGCATTGGGCGCACCGCATCGCAAGGTCAGCTTTACCGTGCCGACCGGCAATTTTGGCGATGTCTTTGCGGGTTACATCGCGCGGCGCATGGGCCTGCCGATCGACCGGCTGGTCGTCGCGACGAACCAGAACGACATCCTGCATCGCTGCCTGATTGGTAATGGCTATGTCCCAGACGGGGTGATCCCGTCGATCAGTCCTTCGATGGATATTCAGGTGTCGTCCAATTTTGAACGCGCCTTGTTTGAGGCATACGGCCGCGACGCAAGCGCCACGGCACAGTTGATGGAGGAGCTGAAAACTGGCGGCTTCTCCGTGAGCCAAGGCGCGCTGGAGGCGCTGCGCGAAAGCTTTGACTCGGGCCGCTGCGACGAAGATCAGACCCGCGCCACCATCCGGCGCACTTGGGAGGAGACTGGCGAACTGCTCTGCCCGCATAGTGCCGTCGGCGTTCACGTCGCCGAGGACCACATCACGCCCGATGTGCCGATGATCACACTGGCCACAGCGCACCCGGCCAAATTCCCAGCAGCGGTCGAGGAGGCCAGCGGCCAGCACCCCCCCTTGCCCCTGCATATGGCAGACCTGTATGAGCGCGAGGAACGGATTACCGAGGTGGACAATGACCTCGGAGCGATCGAATCTCTAATAAAAGAACGGACCCTGCATTGAGCGTAAATCTCACGACCCTTTCCAACGGATTTCGCATCGTGACCGAGTCGATGCCGGGCCTGCAATCTGCCGCCATCGGTGTGTGGGTCCTGTCTGGCGCACGCGATGAGTTGCCACAGCAGAACGGCATCGCACATTTTCTAGAGCATATGGCGTTCAAAGGGACGGGGCGGCGCAATGCCCTGCAAATTGCCGAGGCGATTGAGGATGTGGGCGGCTACATTAACGCCTACACCAGCCGTGAGGTCACAGCCTACTACGCCCGAGTGCTAAAAAATGACGTGCCTCTGGCACTTGATGTTGTGGCCGATATCCTGCGCAATTCCATCTTTGATGCCTCCGAGATTGAGACAGAGCGCGGCGTGATCCTGCAGGAAATCGGTCAGGCGCTGGACACGCCAGACGACATTATCTTCGATTGGTTGCAGGAAAAGGCGTATCCCGATCATCCCCTCGGCCGCGCCATTCTGGGCCAGCAAGAGGGCGTTGCGCGGTTCAGCCGTGATGATCTGACCGGATTTGTTGATCAGCATTACCGTCCGGGCCAGATGGTGCTTTCGGCGGCGGGCGCTGTCGATCACGACGCATTGGTCAAAGCGGCCGAGCAACTGTTTGGCGACATGCCAGCTGGTGATGCCCCGATCGCGCCGCGCGCTCAGTTTCGCGGCGGCGAAAGCCGGACGATCAAGACGCTGGAGCAGGCGCATATGGCGCTCGCGTTCGAATCGCCTGACTACGGTGATCCGGCGATACACGCGGCTCAGATTTATGCGACCGCCCTTGGCGGCAGCATGTCGTCCCGCCTCTTTCAAGAGATTCGCGAGAAGCGGGGGCTTTGCTATACCATCTACGCGCAGGCCGGCGCCTATGCCGATACTGGGATGATGACCATCTATGCGGGCACCTCTGGTGACTCCATGGCCGGGCTTGCCGAAATCACCATCGACGAGATGAAGCGCGCCGCGTCCGACATGCGCCCAGATGAGATTGAGCGCGCCCGCGCCCAAATGAAAGCGGGCCTACTGATGGGGCTGGAAAGCCCCAGCAATAGGGCAGAGCGGCTGGCGCGCATGATCCAGATTTGGGGCCGCGTGCCCGGGCTGGAGGAGGTGGTTGAGAAGATCGACGCCGTGACGCTGGCCGACGTGCGTAATTTGGCCGAGAAGACGGCTGCGGACGCGCCTGCCGCGCTGGCGCTCTATGGCCCGGTTCAGGATGCCCCGACGCTGGAGGCACTTCAGACACGGCGCGCCGCGTGATGATGCTGCCACGGCGCAAGGTCCGGATCGAAACGGAGCGGATGAGCTTGCGTCAGCCGGCGATGCCCGATTTCCGCGATTGGGCGCATCTGCGCCGGACCTCAGCCGATTTCCTCACTCCGTGGGAGCCGACATGGGCCGACGATCACCTGTCGCGCAAGGGTTTCACCAACCGCGTTTACTGGGCGCAGCGCAGTATAAATGGTGGCACTGCGCTGCCGCTCTTTCTGGTCCGGCGCGAGGATGACCGTCTGCTAGGTGCAATCACGCTGGACAACATTCGGCGCGGGCCCAGCCAGTCGGGCACGCTGGGCTATTGGATCGGCGAAAGCCACGCGCGCCACGGGTATATGCGCGAGGCGATCCCGGCGATGGTGCATTATGCGTTTGATCGCTTGGATCTGAGCCGGATCGAGGCGGCGTGCCTGCCATCTAACACTGCGTCGCGCGGTCTACTGGAAAAATGCGGTTTCAAATATGAGGGCGTCGCGCAGAGCTATCTCCAGATTGAGGGGCGCTGGCGCACACATGTTCTATACGCCGCGCTGCGCCATGATCGGCGCGGTCGCAGTGACGCCGGGCTGTAGCCGCAAAGACGCGGGCGAGTGTCTCAGCTCTTTGATTTGCCCGTTTGCGCGGGCGGCGAACGGCGCTAGGTTCGGCGCATGACCCAAAGCACATCCAATTCTGACTTTCTTGAGCGCCTGAAATCCGCGCTACTGGCGCCCGCTTTGCGCGATGTCGCACCGCATTATCTGGAAGAGCCGCGCGGCCGCTGGCAGGGCCATGCCTGCGCCGTGATCGCGCCCGCTACGGTGGAGGAGGCCGCGGCAGCGATTCGGTTGGCCGCCGATGCCGGTGTGCCGGTAATCCCTTATGGCGGCGGCACTGGGCTGGTCGGCGGGCAGGTAGCCAATGGCGGCCCCGCGCCGCTGGTCATCAGCCTTGAGCGGATGACGCGCGTGCGCGAGGTCTATCCCGACGAGAATGTGATGATCGTCGAGGCCGGCGCGATCCTGTCGGATGTCCATGACGCGGCGGAGGCGGCGGGCCGCCTCTTTCCGCTGAGCATTGCCGCCAAAGGCAGCGCGCGCATTGGCGGGCTGCTGGCGACAAACGCAGGCGGCGTCAACGTGCTGCGCTATGGCAACGCGCGCGATCTGTGCCTCGGGCTGGAGGCGGTTATGCCCGATAGCAGCATTTGGCACGGGCTCAAGCGGCTGCGTAAGGACAACACTGGATACGACCTGCGCAACTTGCTGATCGGGTCAGAGGGCACGCTGGCCCTGATCACCGCCGCGTCGTTGAAGCTAGCGCCGCGCCCTGCGGGCGAGGGCACCGCGCTGATGGTCGTGGACGGCCCCGCCGCCGCGCTCAAGCTGCTGGCGATGGCACGCGATCACATGGGCGAGGGCGTCAGCGCGTTCGAGTTGATGCACCGCCAATGCCTGAATTTTCTCGCCGAGACGATGCCGCAGGTGCGCCAGCCCTTCGCGGATTTGCCCGAGTGGTTCGTGCTGATCGACGTTGGCCTCGCGCGGGGGCTGAACCCGGCAAAGGCGCTGGAGGCTCTCTTTGGTGATGCGGCAGAGGCGGGGTTGGTGTCGGACGGGCTGATCGCCCAATCAGAGGGCCAGCGCGCCGAGTTCTGGAATGTGCGCGAATCCGTGCCCGAAGCAAACCGCCATATCGGTGCCGTCAGCTCGCATGACGTGTCGCTACCCTTGGGCGCTGTGGCCGAGTTTATCGAGCGGGCCGGGCAGGCGATCACCGCCTTGGGCGATTTCCGCATCAATTGCTTTGGGCATCTGGGCGACGGCAATCTGCATTACAACGTGTTCCCGGCACCGGGCCGCAACCGCGCCGATCATGAGGATCAGCGCGACGCGATCAAGACGGCCGTGCATGATCTGGTGGATGCAATGGGCGGATCGGTCAGCGCCGAGCATGGCATTGGCCGGCTGAAGGTGGGCGATCTGGAGCGGTATGGCGATCCTACCAAGCTGGCGGCGATGCGTGCCATAAAGGCAGCGCTTGACCCTAGGGGCATCATGAATCCGGGGGCTGTTTTGCGGGTATAGGCAACAAAAAAACAGGCCCGAGGGCCTGCTTTGATTTTCAGTAGAGAGGCAGACCTACTGCCAATCCACCTCGTTGAAAATCGATTGCGCCTGTTTCGCATTGGCCGAAAAGGCCGCCGTCGGCGTGGTGCTGTCGGGCTTGAACTCTCCCAGACGCTTCGTCACCTCGTTGGCCTCGACACTTTGAACCGCAGGATATTCATTGTTCTGGTTCGCGAAATGCTGCTGCGCGAATTCGCTGGTTAGAAATTCCAGCAGCGCTTTGGCCTCTTCGGGGTTAGGCGCCGATTTCGCCATCGCCGCTGCTGTCAGGTTGACATGCGCGCCGCGCCCGTCTTGGTTGGGCCAGACCCAGCCGATCGCGTCGATGCCCGAGGACAGTCCTTCGACATCTTCCTCGTAACCACGCAGGAAATAGTAGTGGTTTGCGACCGCGATATCGCACTCACCCGACACGATCCCGCGCAGCTGGTCAGTGTCGCCGCCCTGCGGTGCGCGCGCCAGATTGCCGACCACGCCCGCCGCCCATTCCTTGGCCGCGTCCGCGCCGTCCGCCTCGATGATTGAGGCCAATAGCGACTGGTTGTAGACGTTGGAGGACGAGCGGATGCAGATCTGGCCTTCGAATTTGGGGTCTGCCAACTCTTCATAAGTGTGTGGCGGGTTTTCGACGCGGTCCTTGGCGTAGAAAATAATGCGCGCGCGCTGGCTGACGCCAAACCACAGATCGTCGGGGTGGCGCAGATGCGCGGGTACGGCTTTGTCGATCATGTCCGAAGGGTAGGCTTGCAGCACGCCAGCCTCTTCGGCGCGGGCCATGCGGCCGGCATCCACGGTGATCAAGACGTCAGCCGGGCTGTTGTTGCCCTCTGCCTCCAGCCGCGCGATCAATTCGTCCGCCTTGCCCTCGATGCGGTTCACCTCGATGCCGGTTTCCTTGGTGAATTTGGCATAAAGCGCGTCGTCGCTATCGTAATGGCGCGACGAATAGACGTTTACCTCGGCGGCCATAGCGGCTGTGCCGATGGCTGCCAGCGCTGTGGCGGCGGCCAGACGTGCGGCAGTTTTGCGTATCATGGAGTGGTCCTTGTTTAATCTGACAAATTCTATCAGCAATGTATCTAAAACCCGACTAAAAGAGTCAAGTCCATTCTGCACCTTACAATCGACCCATGCGTTCGCCTTGCACAGGCTTCCAATCACGCCCATTCTGCCCGTTCTGGCGCGGGCGGCGCGCCGGGCGCAAAAGAGGAGAGCGTGATGACATTTGCGGTACGGCAGGACGCGCTGGATATTCAAAATGAAATGCCATGGGACGCACGCCAACGCCCTGAAACTGTGTACCAAATGCTACGCGACACGGCCCGCGCGCATCCCGCGCGTCCTGCGATCAGCTATCAGTTGACTGCCGGTGCGCGAGATCCGGCTCAGACGCTGACCTGGTCCGAGTTTCATGCAGAGGTTTGCCGCGCTGCGAACCTCTTTCGCAGTCTCAGGATAAAGGAGGGCGATGCGGTGGCACTGGTCCTGCCGAACAGCCTAGAGACGGCAGCCGCGACATTAGGCGCGATGATCGCAGGCATCGCCGCACCGATAAATCCGCTGCTGGAGCCGGAACAGATTGCAGCACTTCTGCGCGAAACACGCGCGCGCGTCGTTTTAACGCTGAAAGCATTTCCCAAAACCGACATCGCTGCAAAGACTGCGGAGGCTGTCCGCCATGCGCCGCGTGTGGACACGGTGCTAGAGATCGACCTGAACCGCTATCTGCGCCCACCAAAAAGCTGGATCGTCCCGTTCCTGAGGCCCAAGGATACCGGCACGCACCGCGCTAACGTGCTGAGCTATGCGCGCGAGGTCGCGCGCCAGCCAGATACTCTTAGCTTTGATGATGGGGGCCGCGACCGCGTCGGCGCCTACTTCCACACTGGCGGCACCACTGGGATGCCCAAGATGGCACAGCACCGCTATTCGGGCATGATCTATAACGGCTGGCTCGGTGATCGCCTGCTGTTCGAAGAGACAGACGTCATCATGT